>JARGFK010000015.1 GCA_029211065.1 Desulfobacterales bacterium | reverse complement strand
CGCCTGTGTCGCGCCAAATGATTATTGGAGGTAACCCTCTACATATAGTGGGCGGTTGAGTTAACTGCATACCCAGTTAAATAAAATACCGAATGAGCATGTTGTCGGTTTTCCTTCAACAACCAACCATAAGCTTTTTGATGGAAAATATCATGTATTACAGTGAGATGAACGACAACCAACGACGCATTTTTATTGATACAATTCAGCTATACGATGCCTTTGGAGCCGCACTTAAAAAAGATCGATCTTACAAAGGCGGCATGCATTGGAAAAAGGCAAAAGACCGGGAATATCTCTTCAAATCGCATGATCGCTTTGGATATGGAAAAAGCTTGGGGCTACGTTCACCGGAAACGGAAAAAATCCTGGCTGATTTTCGGCTGGCCAAGCAGCAGGCCAAAAACCGTTTGTCTGCCTTGCAAGATCGTCTTAAGGAACAGGCTCGATTCTGTAAGGCGGCCATGATCCAAAGGGTCCCCAGGACTGTAGCCGGCATTTTAAGGGTGCTGGACCAGCACAATATCTTCGGTCGCAATGTAATCGTCGTCGGGACTAACGCAATGTATGCCTATGAAGCCGCAGCAGGTGTTTTCTTCGACAGTTCCATGATGTCGACCAAAGATATGGACATTTTATGGGATATACGGCGCAAACTTACGCTGGCAATGGATTCAGCCGGTAAACCAGACGGACTGCTCGATATCATTCGCAAAGCTGACAGGTCTTTTGAGGCTGTTCGTTCCGGAGGATTTCGGGCGGTGAACCGGGACGGATATATGGTCGATCTAATCAAGCCCATGCCGAAAAAAATCGTACAAAAAGAGCCCATGCGGTTCGGTGGCCCCGGCGACCTGGAAGCGGTTGAAATCCGGAATTTGCATTGGTTGATCTCTTCACCGAAATTTGCGCAAATTGTCATCGGGGATGACGGCATGCCCGCACCAATAATCGTTCCTGACCCTCGCGCCTTCGCGCTGCACAAATTCTGGTTAGGCAGCCAAGACGATCGTGAACCGATCAAGAAACAACGTGACCACGGACAAGCGATAGCCGTGGGGAGGCTGCTCGTAGAACATTTGCCGCAGTATCGGTTTGATGCTTCCGAACTACGTATGTTTCCGCTGGAAGTCGTCCAACAGGCAACCGAACTATTCGATTTAACAACCTGATTTTGTGCACTAATTACGATAAAAAGCTTTTTATTTTCTTTTAATCCGTTGTCAACCGGACTGGCGGAAGCGCAAAGCAACCCTTGATCAAACAATCTTTTCATGAGAATGGAAATTCATGATGAAAATGACCCATAGCTTTCTCAGGGTGGCGACTGCTCTGATTGCTTTCTTTATTGGCGGCTGTGTCGGAAACGGCCATAAGCCCCTTGAAACGCTTACCTATACCGCCGAGCCGGTCAGAAACAAGCACCTGATCATTTTTTTGCGGGGACTGGGAGGGACCTGGCGTTGTCTTTGGAAACCGCACAAATGCTTTGAAACGGAAGGATTTGTCGAAGCGGTTCAGAAAAGAAAGATCCCTTTTGATATGATCGCCCCCAACACCCATTTCGGATACTACAAAGATCGCACCTTGGAAAAACGGCTGACGGAAGATGTGATCCGGCCGGCCAAGGCAAACGGATATGAAAAAATCTGGCTGGCAGGTGTTTCCATGGGCGGATTGGGCGCTATTCTTTACCTCATAAAACATCCGGAAAATATCGACGGCGTCCTGCTGCTGGGACCCTATTTGGGAGACGCTTCCATTGCGGCTGAAATCTCAAAAGCCGGCGGCCTAAAGCCTTGGGACCCGGGGCCCTACGACGGCGAGACAGACTGGCAGCGACTGATCTGGGATTGGTTAAAACAGAATGGCGCAAATCCGGCCGGGCAAGCCCCGGTTTACCTTGGCATCGGCAATCACGACCGCTATTACGACGCCCAAAAACTGCTGGCCGAAAGCCTCCCCGAAGACAGGGTCATTATTATTGCCGGCGGACATCGACCCAGCACCTTTAAAAGGATATGGGATATTTTTCTGGACAAACACAGACTGTCCCCTTAAATATTGTATTCGCGTCCATCAAGGCTTGTACCCTTAATGAATGACGTGATCCATCACACTGACCGTAAGGAGTTTAACGCATGATCGTCCGAAATTTGAATGACAAGGAAGTCCTGGATACCACTTACCTCGCCCATGGCGGCGCCGTTGCCCAGATGTTTCTGGATGGGCGCACGTTAAAAGAAATCGGATTTTTAGCGATTGCCAATCTGGCCCCCGGAAAGGAAATTGAAGCCCATGTCGATCCCATGGAAGAAATCTACTTTGTCTTGAGCGGGACCGGAGAAATGCGGGTCGATGATGAGTCCCGGCAGGTCAAACCCGGTGACGCCACCTGGATTCCCACCGGCGCATCCCACAGCCTGCTGAACAACGGGGAAAAGGACCTTCTCATACTGGTGGTGGCTTCACCGGTGCGGTGAGCCCTGAGTATTGCATAAAATAGGATATATTCTTTCAAATCCCCCCGGCCCCCTTTTTCAAATGGGGAGACCTTTGAAATATGATCCATCTATGGGGCCAGCATCACCTGGTCGCCAAACCGCTCTGACAAAGCCTTTGCAAGGGTATCGACCGCTTCATGGTCTTCCAGTTCCATCTGCAGCTCACCCTGGTCCCCCACCGTCAGCCGTCCGTGCGCCTCCACAATCTCGGCGACTTCAGTGGGCTCCACCGTCCACCAGCCCCGGGTCCGCATCAACAGTTCTTTTCCTTTTAAGCGTCTTGGGGTTACCAGGTCGATGCGACGGAACCATGCTTCCCAGCCGATCTGTGCCGGCGCCCGCAACACCGGACTCACCGGATCGTGGTATATGCGGCAGCGCCCGAACAACCTTAACCGGATCATCGCGACACCTCGCGAAGCAGTTCACGCACATTCCTGTCATCAGGCAATAGATCCTGCGATATCGCCATTCCAGATGTCCTCATCGCTTGATGCAAACATCCTGTAAATATGTCCTTCATGGCGGTATCGGTCAGCCGTATTCCCTTGCCGGCCGCGCGAGCCACAGCTTTATCAAACAAATTCAGGGCGGTCTCCCGGACGGATCGCAGGCGTCCATCAAAGGGTGAAATCCGCACCTGATCCAGCAGGGTCTTTTGGATTTGTTCCATCCCGGTAAAAATCCTTCGCATTTGTTGAACCGCCGGGTCCCGGCCCCACTTGTCCTGTTCCATAAATTATTCACGCCTTATTGTTTTGAACAAACCAGTCGATCAGCTGCCGGGCAATGGTCGGTCTTCCGGGCACATCCGGCAGGGATGATGCTGCGAACCAGTTTGCATCAACTATTTCATGATTATCAATAACGATATCCCCGCCGGCATGTTCCGCGGTAAAGCCGATCATGAGCGAATTCGGGAAGGGCCAGGGTTGGCTGCCGAAATACCGTATATTTTTTACTTCCAATCTGACTTCTTCTCTGACTTCCCGCCGGACACACGCCTCCAGCGTTTCTCCGGGCTCAACAAAACCGGCCAGAACGCTGTATCGCCCTTGCGGGAAGCGCTGGGATCGGGCCAGCAGTATTTGACCATCCTTTATCACCGCGACGATAATCGCCGGAAAGACGCCCGGATACCTTACAAGATTGCAATCAAGACAGATTTTGGCATATTCGTCTTTTTTAAATTCCGTAGGGGCTCCGCATTGCCCGCAAAACCGATGGCGCTGCTCAAACTGAATCATCTGAAAAGAACGCCCCGCAAGTACAAACAACTCGTCTTTCAACAGACCAAACAATCGCCGCAGCCCTGTCAATTCCATACCGGGCGGCAATGTAAAATCATCCGACAACGCCACGGAAAAGCAAGGGCGCTCATCAAATGCGCCCACATAGCGCCGGGCCACAGATTTTGGATGTAAGGGTGCGATTTCTTCGATCCGCGGAATTTCAACTGCCCCCCCACCCTGTTTGACAAGCAGTTCATTGTCCCTAAAGGCGAAACAAAGCGCTTCTGTCGGTTCCATTGCATCGGCTGTTTTTATGGGGGTAACATTCACGACGCATCTTTCTTTGAACCAAACTGAGAATTCTCATTTTTATAAGGTTAATGAACTACCCCGTAGTAAGCTACTGGGTATCAAATGTCATGCCGGACTTGATAAGCCTGCCCCGTACTTGATACGGGGGCATCCAGTTTATGTTTCTGGATTCCGGCTTTCGAGACTGTGTCGCAATTATAAAATCCAGCGTTCCAAGAATTTTCGTCATTCCGGGCTTGACCCGGAATCCAGAATATTTTCGCGGGGATGTCCATCTGGATGCCGGACCAGGTCCGGCATGACGTGGAAAAAAAAGGATCCATTTTAACAATTACGACAAAGCCCCTTTCGCCGGAATGACGACTCGCGGCAAGCCGCGTGGAATTGGACCTAAAAGAGAATTAAATTAAGTTTTATAAAACCTTCTATTAAGGTGAAAGCAGAAACAGATGAATATATTTCGGATCTAAGTCCGCTTCTGAAACAGAGCCGTATTCGCTTTCAATTTCATTAAAAAGCTTTTCGAATGTGTCGCCGAGTCGAAATGCAATTTCATCGGTGCTGAACCCGGTTTCTTCCGCCAGCCAGTTTATAAAAAACGTTTTTACCGGCTGTTGTATTTTTCGGGGAGTATTCTCATCGATCCATAAGGCTTTAAAGAGGCTTTTGAATTCACCCCGTGTCAATGGCCGGAAATCTTTTGAAAGGCCCAGATAATCTCTGGCCCAGAGGGTCAATACAAGATTTTTATGGTTCAATGATGTGTTGGCGGAAACGGGTTTGATCGTTCGGGTCATCAGCGACAACAACTCGTCAAAAGCCACGATCGCATCCAGCGCCCTTTCGGTTTGAGCAATATCCTCGTTGGAACTGAATTCTCTGTAGAGCACACCTGTTTTGTAGTTATCGAAAAAAAGCGGCCGTTTGACCAAAAGCCCCCCTAAAACCCCCAGCCATGATTCACCCCAAAAACTCAAAGGCAGTCCCGCCTTTTTAAACCAGCTGTTTTTAAGCCATTTTTCTGCCCGCCATTTCAACTCCAGCGCCGAACCGTAGCCGACCCGAAATATCTCCAAAAGCGGAAACCTTGTCAGGTCGACGGCGGAAGATTGTTTTTGTTGTTCAGGAGGCAGCGTCTTTAAGTCATGCAGACGCCCCAGCCCGATGCTCAGATATCCGCAGGCTTTTTTGACTACATCTTTCAGCGATTCCCTGTCACGGATTTTTTCCTGATCCGCCGTCACAATCCGGTTACATAAAGCAACAAATTCCAACTGAATCTGCTGCAGCAGCTCAAAGCCTTCGATTACCTGAAGTGATGTTGAAAACAAACTTTCCTCTTTTATCATCCGTGAAGGATAGAGCGGTATCGGCAGATTATTTCGCTGTTCGGACTCACCGGCAATGACCTTGTCTTGCTGATTTTGCAAAACGCCGCGATCTAAGTATTGATAAACGCCCACGGCTTCATCAAAGGGTAAAAATCCTTTTTCCCCAAGGCGAACATTTCTCAAGCGATAAGCTTCCTCTTCTGCTTCAGCCGGAATAACGCAGCGGGCACTAAAGAGCATCTGTTGAAATTGAATATGATCAAACTCGGCCAGTCGCTCCAGCAATACCGGCAGAACATGGCCGCGCGGCTTTTCGTCCTGGTTTTGCGAATTTTCATCCACTTGATCGTCCATAATTCTCATATAATAGACATCGTCAAAGGTGAAAAATCCTTTGCCGAAATCCGATGGGTCCTGATCATGCTCCCGGACGATCACTTCGATATTTTTGAACAGATAGTATTCAAACAGTTCGGGTTTATCCTTTAAAAGCCATTCCACCAGGCGGCCGGGATTGGCCTGCAGCAGCAGCCCGAACCATTTGGTCAGAGCAGAAATATCCATGCCATCCCGCTGCCAGGATTCCAAATCAATGATATATTCCCACTGCGCCGGAGAGGCCATCGAAAAGAGCGCCAGTGAATCTTCCGGACCGATATCATGGATCAAAAAATAAAAGTCTTCTTCCGGAAAAGATTGAACCAGTTCAGCCGGCCGGGGGTGATCCAGAATATAGTCCCGGATCTTCTCGGGCGGAAGGGAAAGAAGTTTTTCCCTTTCTTTAAGATAGTTTTCCTCGGAAACAATGACGGATTTATTTTGAATATCTTCATTCATCGTAAAATTCCCATTTGCGGTCATTTTAACCCAAGTTGTTCCAGCCATTTCCAGGAGTATTCCGCCGGCACTTACTTCTATTACCTCATCTTAACATATGCTTTAATTCTGCAATCTGGCAGTCGGCTTCCATGGAGCAACCTTCAGAAGCAACAGCATTCCCGGAATCGCGATTAAGGTGCAAATGACAAAAAAGATTTCCCATCCCAAAAACTTGGCAATTAACCCTGTCGGCGCCGACGCCATTACCCGCGGAATCCCCATCAGGCTGCTTAACAGGGCGTATTGAGTAGCAGTAAATTTTTTATTGGTGATACTGGCCATATAGGCGGCATAAGCGGCGGTCCCCATGCCGCTGCTAAGATTCTCAAAACCGATTACCGCAGACAAAGCCGGTATGCTGTGCCCCATTCGGGCCAGAAAGACGAAGCCGGCTGTGGATAGCGCCTGTAGAAGACCAAAAACCCAAAGGCTTCGTTTGATGCCAAGGCGCAGCATGATGATCCCACCGACCAGGGCGCCAAGGAGTGTCGCCCAGAAACCGAACAGTTTAACAACAGCGCCGATTTCAGTCTTTGAAAAACCGATATCCAGATAAAAAGGGGTCGTCATGGCGCTGGCCATGGTATCACCGATTTTGTAGCAAAGTATGAACGCCAGAATCCATAACGCTTCCGGTCGGTTGAAATATTCGATCAGGGGGGCCAGCACCGCTTCCCGCATGCTTTTGGGAGGGTCTGAAAAAACGACCGGTTCCGGCGCCAAAAGGGTGGTCGCCACACCCGGCAGCAAGCAGGCGGCCAGAATAACATACACCAGAGAAAACGGCAAAAAATCCGCCATAATCAGCCCGCCGCCGGAGGCCAGCAGCATCCCGACGCGATACCCGTTGATATAGAGAGAAGACCCCAGTCCGAGCTCGGCATCGGAAAGGTCCTCGCGACGGTAAGCATCGACGATAATGTCCTGGGTCGCACTAAAAAAAGTGACCAGAAAGGCAACCGAGGCCAACAGCCACGGACTGTTTTTGGGGTCGGTGGTCCCTAAAGCAGCGATGGAAAAAATCAGCGCGATTTGGACAATCAACAGCCAGCCCCTGCGCCGCCCCAAGAAAGGTAATGTGAACCGATCCAATACCGGCGCCCAAATAAATTTAAGGGTATAGGGGAGCCCCACCAACGCCATCATGCCGATAACGGCCAGGTCCACCCCCTCTTCTTTCATCCATGCCTGTAAGACTGTGATGGTCAAGAGAAGCGGCAGCCCGCAGGCGAACCCCATCACTAGAGCCACCAGCATACGCCGGCTGAAAATCAAAGTGAAAAGAGAATCCTGATTGCGTGTCTGCCCGCTATTTTTGATGGGGATGCGCCTCTCCGTAAAGGGTAAAGCCGTTGTTAATCGCCCTTACAATTGCCGGGTTCCGGCAACGGCATGTGCTGCCTGATCCAAATCAGCGCCTTTTCAAATTCGGCACATAAATCTCTTAATGCCTTACCCCTATGACTGACGCTGTTTTTTTCTTCTGCGGTCATTTCAGCAAAGGTTTTTCCGGCCGGCGGATAAAAAAATACCGGGTCATAACCGAACCCGCCCGAGCCGGACGTTGTCTGGGCAATAAGACCCTCGCACTTTCCTTCATATGTCAGCGCGGAGCCGGAAGGAACGGCAATGGATACGACGCATTCAAAAACAGCGCTGCGGTTGGCCTGGCCTTCCATTTCTTCGAGCAGCTTTAGACACCGCTGTCGATCGGTGGCATCTTCACCAGCATATCGGGCCGAATAGACGCCGGGTCTTCCGTCCAAAACCTCTACCACAAGACCTGAATCATCTGCCAATGCCGGCAACCCCAGAATTCTTGCGATTGAACTTGCCTTTTGGTATGCATTTTCTTCAAAAGTTGTCCCATTTTCTGCTATCTCCGGAACAGGGCCAAAATCATCAAGCGTTTTGATATTAACAGGAAAATCGTTTAGCAGCTCCTGTATTTCGACTTTTTTCCCTTTGTTTCGAGAAGCAATGACGATCGTCAGTATCGGCCGCATCAGGCAATTTTCTCTGTTTTCAGGATAAATCCACTTGTAATAAAGCTTTCCAACTTTCTAACCTCCCGGCTTCCCAGCCTCCCAGCTTTATAGCCTATTTGCACTTCACTTGAACCCCGGACCCCTTGAACCCTTGAATCCTGGATCACCAACTCTTTTGGAGGTGATCCAAATTTATAAAGCATGCTCGTTCCTTTGTAAAGATTTTTCACCGGCCGGCCTTGCCTAAAAAGTTGATAGAACCTTTATCGGTTACGGGATTGTTTGCAGAAAAACCTTTACACTAAAACGCATACTGGTGTATGAGTCTATCACAGTCACTATAGTGGTTTCCATATCTTAACCGACCTTTTCATACTAAACGATGCATATTAAGAAACGTCTCCTTTTTGCGCTGCTGGCCGTTTTTTTCGTGGTTCTGGCGGGAAGTCTCGGCTACTTTATCCTCCTTGGCGGCAAACCCAGGTTTATGGACTGTATCTATATGACGGTAATTTCTTTGACGACGGTCGGATATGGAGAAATTCTTGAAATCAGAGGAAATATCCCCGTTGAAATATTTACCATGATCCTTATCACCTTCGGAATGGGGATTATTCTTTATGGAATAAGCTCGTTAACAGCCATGATCATTGAAGGAGAGCTATCAGGGGTCTTGAGGAAAAACAAAATGGAAAAACAGATCGCAAAACTCAGTAACCATTATGTTGTCTGCGGCGGTGGCGAGACCGGTCGCCATGTTGTGACGGAGCTGCTGAAAAATAGAGAACAGGTTGTCCTCATCGAACAAAGTGAAGAAAATATTGAACGCTGTAAAAGCATCGGAGATTTACTCTATATCAAAGGGGATGCCACCGATGACCAGAATCTGTTGACAGCCGGCATCGAAAAGGCCTCCGGAATTGTGATTACGCTTCCCTCTGATAAAGACAGCCTTTATGTCACCATGACCGCCAGAATGCTGAATAAGCAGGCACGCATCATCAGCCGGATGATCGATCCCAGTTTAGAGCCCAAGCTCAGAAAAGCAGGCGCAAACCAGGTGGTTTCACCCAACTACATCGGCGGTCTGCGCATGGCTTCTGAAATGCTTCGCCCTACCGTTGTCAGCTTTCTTGACAGCATGCTGCGAAGCAGCCAGGGCAACCTACGGATACACCAGATTACCGTTACTGAAAACTCCACCGTAGAAGGCAAAAAACTGAGCACTTGCGCCTTGAATGATAAATACAATCTCCTTGTCCTGGGCGCCAGACAAGACATGGGTGAAATAGAATTTAATCCTTCCCCCGAACAGCAGCTTGAAAAGGGGATGACGCTCATCGTCATGGGCGACGTCGACGATATTGCCAGAGCCAGAAAAATCTTCTAAGTGCACGTCCACATCGCAACGATCCGCAATCATCCCCGTTCCGTTGTCATGTTAAAGCACCATTGCTTCAGACCGCTATCTTGCTAGAATTTGATTCTCCCGCCCCCCAGAACAACATTGATATCTTCAAAGTCATTACCTGTCCGGTCGAGACTGGCGTGGCGGTAACCCATATACAGCTCCGTGCGCCAATCCGTCAGGTTCTGCACAAACTGAAACCCGATGGCGTCAGCCTCATCGTCATTCCTGTCCACGTCGTTGTAACGGCCATAATCCACCGAAAGCGCCGTGGGACCGATATCAAAATACTTCCGGACAAACCCTATTTTTGCGTAGTAAAAGGTCGCGTCATCCTGACCGGATGCCCGCATGTATTGATTGCCGGCGGCAAAGGTGGCATTAAAGCCACCGTCCAGCAGAATGGAGACGGATCCATCCAACTGATTGTCCAACGATGTATTGCCCGGATTGGCATAGGCAGCCGCGCCGGCAAGTTTAAATCCCGAAAATTTCCGGTTATACCAGAGGGCAATATCCTCGGCATTATTTTCAATAGCCGATCCCGACAAGACAAAGCCGAAAAATTCGGGGGTGTCATAGCGCAGGCGGTCCCTACGGCTGAGTCCGTCCATGTTATTGAAAACATCTCCGATGTCCGTGTCTGACAGGCTGTTGGCGGTCTTATCAAAGAATAATATGCCGCCCCCCACGGTACTGATATCAGAATAGCCTACAAGGGCTGTTCCAGACAGATCCACTTCAGAGGTTTCATTGGAGGCAGTGTTCCCTTGGCCGATTGACAGTTTGCCGAAGCGCTTTGATTCTATAAATAAATCGAGGTGCCGCTGGGTAAAATTATCGGGACCGGTCGAATTGCTTGTCTGGCTGACCGAAGCCGAAGAGTTCGATTCGTACTGGACCTCGAAGCGCGCGCCGACTTCCAGATCGCCGCCGGTTCGGGTTTTGGCATTTATACCCAGCCGGGTGGAGGATGTATCGTTGTCCACATGGTAAAAATCGCTGTCATTGCCGTCGTCCGCATACATGACACCCCGGTTTACCTGGCCGTATAACTGCACCTCCACCTTGTCGCTGCCGGGTTTTACAATGTTTTGCAGGGACGGAAGTTTTTCAGCGGTTGCCGTTGAAGGCTGCCCCGCCTTGGAAAGGGCCTGGAGCTGTTTTTTCATGTCTTCAATCGCCTTGGCCTGGGCATCCAGCTGGGATTGCTGCTGCTCGATCAGACGCTGCATCTTTTCAAAGGGTCCGGGCATCGACCGGTTGGGCCTGCACACGGCTGCTCCAGGTCGATACCAACAGAAAAATGATAGCCACTATACAAATATAATATCCTGAATAATTTCGCTTCATAATCCCTCCTGAAAGTTTGGGTTCACCTTTGATTTCTTTTGACATTAATGGGGTCGCAACAATTTGGAAGCACACCGGATGCAATTGACGCTTTTCTGGTTGAACAACGGACATCTAAATATTAATGCATTTTTTTGCAAAATAAAGATTAGAGCCAAAAAAATGTCGGCTTAACCAAATCATCGAACGCTTTGCCCTGGATTAAGGATGCCTTTTTTGATTTAAATAACCGAAATTTTATAGCGACTTTCAACCCATGCCGAGGACTCACAAGTACCTTTACAAACATGAATGCTTATGCAATATTAATTTTTATCCGGGTGCCCTTTTCAGAAAGGAACTCATCAGGATTTTGTTCATGGAGGGTCCCCCCTGTCTAATTCGGAACAGATTAATTTAAGTAACATTTTTTTATATGCTTCAAGAACTCAGCATACGCAACTTTGCCATCATTGACGATCTGCACATCCATTTTTCAGATGGCCTGACCGTACTGAGCGGCGAAACCGGGGCCGGAAAATCAGTAATCATCAATGCCGTCAATTTGTTGCTGGGAACCAGAGCTTCCGCCGGCCTGATTCGATCCGGGTCTGAAACCGCCGAGCTTGAAGCTTTATTTGTTTTCTCTCCCGACAGTCAAATGAATGCCATTCTATCCGAGCATGGTTACGATACCGCCGACAGCCTGCTGGTCCGGCGAATTATTTCCCGTAATGAGCGTCACCGCATCTATATCAATGACCGTCTGGCCACTATCCAGCTGCTCAACACGCTAACCGAAAATCTTGCCAGTATCTCCGGCCAGCATGCCCATCAAGGGCTTTTAAAAGAAGACCAGCAGCTGTTGATCCTTGACCGGTTCGGCGGCCTTCTCCCACTGCGGGCTGAGGTTTATGCCTGCTATCAGGAGATCCTGCCGGCCATTGCAAAACTGAACAAACTGAATCTGAAAAAAAATCGTCAGGATGAACATATTGAACTGTTGAAATTTCAAAAAAAAGAGATCAGCGATGCCGCTGTTGTTCCGGATGAAGACAAGTCTCTTGAACAGGAAAAAATTCGCCTTAAAAACAGCGAAACGCTCTACCAGGTTGTTTTTGACGGCATCGAGGCGCTATACAGCGGCCAGGGCGCCGTGATCGAACATCTTGCGGCCGTGAAAAAACAGCTGGATAAAGCCGGCCAGCTCGACCCGGAGCTGCTGCCGGCTGCAAAGGGAATGAATGACGTTTCCTTCCAGATAGAAGACCTTGTGGAAAACCTTCGCGGCTATCTGAAAACCATATACTTTGATGAAAACCGACTCGAAGAAGTCGAATCCCGCCTGGACAAACTCCAAAAACTAAAACGAAAATATGGAGGGACCCTCGAAAGCGTAATTTCTCATCTTGAAAATATTCATTATGAGTTGTCCGAAATAGAAAATCTATCGAAAAAAATTAAAACAACAAAAGCGGACATCGGCCGCTTGCACGAAAAACTGGCCGGGCTGTCCCGTCAACTTTCTCAAAAAAGAGGGGGGGCCTCTCTAAAATTAGCTAAAATGGTGGAAAAGGAACTTGGCTTTCTAAAAATGGGTCACACCCGGTTTGAGGTGTCTTTTCGAAAAACAGCAAAAGATGCCCATACGGATCCGAACCTCACCCTAGCGGACGCTGTTATGGGCGAAACCGGTATCGACCGGATTACCCTGATGATTGCCCCCAATGTGGGCGAGGAACTCAAACCCCTTGCCAATATTGCTTCCGGGGGTGAACTGTCCAGGGTGGTGCTGGCCCTTAAAGCCATTCTGGCGGGAACGGATTCGGTCGAAACGATCATCTTCGACGAGGTTGATGCCGGCATCGGCGGCGGCGTGGCGGAGGTTGTCGGAAAAAAACTGGCGGACCTGGCCCGTTTTCACCAGGTCGTCTGCATCACCCACTTGCCCCAGATCGCTAAATTCGGAAAGCATCATTTCAGGATATCAAAGCAGGTTTCCGGCGGTAGAACCGTGACAATGATCCAGCCCCTTGACAAAAATGACCGCATCAAAGAAATTGCCCGGATGCTGGGTGGTGCAACGATCACAAAAACCGCGCTTGAACATGCCAGCGAAATGCTGCAAGACCGATAAAGAACCGTTCCCCTTGACAAACAAAGTTAAAACATCATAAAGATATTGTGTTTTTAATCAATTCAAGTCACTGGAGAAAGTAATGCCGATATATGAATTTAAATGTTTAAAATGCAACGATATTTTTGAATTGCTGCTGATAAAAAAAAGTCGATCGCTTAAACTTCAGTGCCCCAAATGCGACTCCGATAACCTTGAGCGGGTTCTTAGCACAACCGGTTACACCATCGGCAGTGGTTCCGGGCAGCGTTCAGGCGCGACTTCCCAGGCCAGAACCTGCCCCGGCGGCTCCTGCACAACCTATGATATCCCTGGACCAGGCAAGTAGTAACATACCGCTTTAATTCCCAGGCCACCAATGACCGACCCCGTTTCTTTTTTTATACCCCCGGAAACAAATCATAGTCCTTGAAAACGATGAATTTTCAATATATTGACATTATCGGGCTTGAGCACTATGTTCAAAAAAATATTACCAACAGGGATTACTGATGAAATACATCCACCGCCAGGAACATGAACAGTTCAAAAAGCTTTTTACCCATGAACATACGGATAACATTGAAGATAGATTCAAAGTCCTTGAGGCCTTCCTTCAAACCGAACAGCATGTGACCAGCACTGAACTCGTTCAAATCCTGAATGATAGAGGCCACCCGTTGGAACCGGGGCTTGTACGCGAAACCCTCAAACTGATGTGCCGTTATGGATTTGCCCAGAAAAACCGATTTCGCAACGGGGAAGTGCGCTATGAGCATCGGCATCTCGGCCAGCACCATGATCATATGGTCTGCACCAAATGTCGGGGTATCTTCGAATTTAAAAATGAACAACTGGAGGATCTGCAGGTAAAAATTGCCGCAACGTATGGCTTTCATATGCTGCAGCATAAAATGGAAATATACGGAATTTGTGCCGCGTGTCTGAAAGAACGTGTTCGGGTATTGCCCCTTGACACAGCCAAACAGGGAGAAAAGCTGATCATAAAAGACATTTTGGGTGGAGCCGGCGTCCGCATGCGATTGTTGACCATGGGGCTGCGCCAGGGCGATCAAATAGACATCGTTACCAACATCAGCAAGGGTCAGCTTGTGGTTGCAGTTGAGGGTAAACGCTTTGTTCTCGGGCGCGGGCTGTCACAGAAGATACTGGTTCAACCGGCCGAAAAGAACATCGGATAGAGGGGCTATGCAACTGAGTGAATTGAAAGAGGGTCAGACCGGAAAGGTCCTGCACGTCGGCGGCATCAGCGCATTGCGCCGCCGAATTCTTGAAATGGGAATTACCAAAGGAGCCGAGCTGTATATTGAAAAATACGCTCCCTTGAAAGACCCGGTGGAATTGATCGTAAAAGGCTATCATGTTTCCCTGCGGGTCGAAGAAGCGGCCCAGATAACGGTCGAGCAGGTAAAATAGGAATGTTATGACGCAGATAGGACCCATCACCATCGCCCTTGCCGGCAATCCCAATTCAGGAAAGACCACCATCTTTAATGATATCACCGGAACCCGGCAGAAAGTGGGTAACTGGCCGGGAGTCACTGTGGCCAAAAAAGAGGGAAATGTTCACAAGTTCGGCCATGATCTCAAAATCGTTGATCTTCCCGGCACCTACAGCCTGACCCCTTTTTCCATCGAAGAAATTATTGCCCGTAATTATATCCTGGATGACCGTCCCGATGTGGTCATCGATATTATTGATTCTTCCAACCTGGAACGCAGTCTTTATCTGGCAACCCAGTTAAGAGAGCTGGACTGTAATGTGCTGTTCGCCCTGAACATGGAAGATGTCGCCCTGGCGCGCGGCATAAAAATTGATGCCCCAAAGATGATGGAACTTTTAGATGTTCCGGTTGTTTTTACGGTGGGAAACAAAAATGAAGGCATTGATGCCCTTTTGAAAAAAGCGATTGAACTGGCGGCGTCCGACCGGGAAAAACCCAAACGACGCCGGGTTAAATACAGCAAAGATATCGAAGGGGCCATCGCAAAGCTGCAATCCATCCTTCAGGACAAAATACCCGAATCATTTCCATACAATACCCGCTGGACCGCAGTTAAGCTTCTGGAAGACGACAAAATAATTAAAGACCGCATTTGTCAAAAAGTACCGGATCATTGTCAAACGCTTCTTGCTGAGACGCAGCTGCTGCGAAAGAACTTATCGAACCTGTATGACGATGATCCGGAAATCATCATGACCGGGGAACGCTACGGTTTTATCTCCGGCATCATAAAAGAAGTTCTTACAACTTCGGCCAAACAACGAATCGATCTATCAAGAAACATCGACTTGGTTTTAACAAACCGATTCCTCGGATTTCCGATATTTATTTTCTTCATCTGGGCCATGTTTCAGTTGACGTTTTCACTGGGCGCTTATCCCATGGATTGGATCGACAGCGGCGTCAATTGGACAGGCGCTTTTATCGCAACGCTTTTGCCGGACAGTCTGTTTAAGGATTTAATTGTTAACGGAATCATTGCCGGTGTCGGCAGTGTCATTATTTTCCTGCCCAATATCCTGATCCTTTTTTTCTGTATCGCCATTTTTGAAGACACCGGCTACATGGCCAGAGCCGCTTTTTTAATGGACAAAATCATGCACTTGATTGGGCTTCACGGTAAATCCTTTATTCCCATGCTCATGGGGTTCGGCTGTAATGTGCCGGCAATCATGGCCACCCGCACCCTTGAAAGTGAAAAAGACCGTGTATTGACGATTCTCATTACACCTTTTATGTCCTGCTCCGCCAAACTGCCGGTGTACATCATTCTTGCCGGCGCTTTTTTTGCCGGCAAGGCCGGCACCGTCATTTTTTCAATCTACCTTATCGGAATTTTGCTCTCTATCATTACCGGCCGCCTTTTTCGCTCAACGATCCTGAAAGGAGCCGACGCCCCTTTTGTGATGGAACTTCCGCCATACCGGGCGCCCATGTTGAAAAGCCTGATTATTCATATGTGGGACCGCAGCAAGATGTTTCTCAAAAGAATGACCGGTGTCATTTTGATCGGCTCCATTGTTGTCTGGACCCTTTCAGCCTTCCCCCGCAACTTAACCTATTCACGCGACTATACGGCTGAAATCCAATCCCTTAAAACATCTTACAGCAGCCGGATAAATACCGCCACTGACAGCGAAAAAAAACAACTTCTGCTGGAACGTGATGCCGCCCTGTCCATACTTTTAAAGGCCAGCAAGGCCGAACAGGCCGAAAGATCCTACATGGGCCGGATCGGAAAGGTTGTCGCACCTGTTTTTGCCCCTTTAGGAATCGACTGGCGCGGGAGCGTGGCACTCCTAACCGGTTTTTTTGCCAAAGAAATTGTTGTCAGCACCCTGGGTATTCTTTACGTTGCCGGCGAAGAACCCGAAGCGCTTCAGAACGCGCTATTATCCTCAGGAATGACGCCGCTGGGCGCTTTTGCAATGATGGCCTTTGTGCTATTATATGTCCCTTGCCTGGCCACTGTCGCAGCAATCAGGAGGGAAACCGGATCCGCCAAGTGGACCATTGTCAGTATTGTATACAGCACCCTGGCAGCCTGGGTGCTGGCGTTTATCGTTTACCAGGGCGGCAGATTAATTGGTTTAAGCTAACATCACATTTGAATACTATGTCCCCTGTTGAACCCACCTATATTGACACTTTTAAAAAGGGGCTTTTGCGGGAAAAAATAGAGACCGCCTGCCGCATCCTGGACAGCTGCCGGCTTTGCCCCAGGGCATGTGGGGTTGATCGAAATTCGGAAAGGACCGGTATTTGTAAAACAGGCAAAGATGCGGTTGTTTCCAGTTATAATGCGCATTTTGGTGAAGAGGCACCGCTGGTGGGGAAAAGAGGTTCCGGGACCATTTTCTTTACCCATTGCAATTTATTGTGCAATTTTTGTCAAAATTACAGCATCAGCCATGAAGGAGACGGTCAGCCGGTTTCAAGTGGGCAGCTGGCTGCAATAATGCTGCAACTGCAAAAAAGGGGCTGCCACAATATCAATTTTGTCACACCGTCTCATGTGGTTCCCCAGATCCTTTCCGCCATTGAAATTGCCATTAAAGACGGTTTGTCGATTCCGCTTGTCTATAATTCCAGCGGATACGATCAAGTGGACACCTTAAGGCTGCTTGATGGCGTTTTTGATATATACATGCCGGATTTTAAATTCTGGGACACGGCCGTTGCCGAAATGACCTGTAACGCCGCAGATTATCCGGCCGTCGCCCGGCAGGCCCTGCTGGAAATGCATCGTCAGTGCGGTGACCTGGCCTTGGATGAGACCGGCATCGCCCGACGCGGCCTTTTGATACGACATCTGGTGCTGCCCCAGGATATGGCCGGAACCCGGGAAATCATGCGGTTCATTGCTCGTAAAATCTCCCGGAACAGCTATGTCAACATCATGTCGCAATACCGTCCCTGCGGGCGGGCGGGAGAAATCAAAGCGCTGGTCGCTTCTTTATCTCAACATGAATTTAGACAGGCGCTCCAGTCTGCCCGGGATGAAGGTATTAATCGGCTGGATAAACCCCGGCGGGTGTTTATGATAGGGTAGCCCCAACCGGACCCAATTTTTGGGTTCAAACATAAGTGAGCATTTTGTCATGGTTCTTAAAAAACAATATCGGCGTTGTTCAATCGTTAAAAATCATATCGGATTTCTCATCGGACTGACCGTGTTTTTTTCAGCAGTTTCTGTTGTTTCAGCCGAACGGCTGACCGTCTCAGCACCTTTAGCCAACATCCGGTCCGGCCCTGGAACTACCGCCGACATTCTTTGGCAAGTTGAAAAATTTCACCCGATACAGATTTTAAAAACATCCGGCAACTGGTACTATTTCCGAGACTTTGAAGGTGACGAAGGCTGGATCCATTCGTCTCTGGTTCAGAAAATTCCTTCCCTGATTACCATCCAGGATGAGTGCAATATCCGATCCGGTCCGGGGACCTCTTTTCCCGTTCTATTTACGGTTGGAAAAGGCATTCCCTTCAAGGTGCTGGAACGGAAAGGAAACTGGTTCCATGTTCAACACGCCGACGGAGATAAAGGCTGGATTCATCAATCTTTGATATGGTAAAGGGTCCTGAATAATATTTTGAACATTGTTCAGCCCCCTTGTTATAGCGGTTGTCAAAAATACATTCCGATTCAGCCGCCGGATGGCGTAGCAGATATATGGAGATCCATCAACTGGAACATATTTGTGACAACAACTCCAATGGACGTTTCATATGCCAGGAATGGGAATAATAGATCCAAAAAAAAAGTTGATCGTCAGCATCGGTTCAGCTCTCGTGGATATCCTTATTCGCGAAGATGATAAATTCCTTGGGCAAACATGCGTCCCCAAGGGGGGCATGACACTGGTGGACCATGTATATATCCAGCAGACCCTTTTGCTGGCAAAGGATACACCGCATATTGTTCCGGGCGGTTCGGCCTGCAACACTGCAATCGGGATTGCCCGGCTGGGGGGAAATGCCCGCTTCATCGGCAAATTAGGAGAAGACGACTTGGGGAGGCTTTTTAGCGACGGGCTCCAAAAAAATCATGTGGAATCGATTCTTTTTAGATCTCACCTCCCGACCGGCAGGGTTCTTTCGGTCATCACACCGGATGCCCAGCGTTCCATGTTGACTTTCCTTGGCGCATCTGCTGAAACACTGCCGGAGGAACTCAGCGACGCTTCCCTGGCGGGTGCGGCCGTTGTTCATATTGAGGGGTATCTTCTCTTTAATCGAAACCTGATATTGGCAGCACTAAAAGCCGCTAAAAATGCCGGTGCTGTGATTTCACTTGACCTTGCCAGTTTTACGGTTGTCAGAGAAACGAAAAAGTTTCTAAACGAAATTGTACCGGAGTATATCGACATCCTGATTGCAAACGAAGATGAATCGTTAGCCTTTACGGGTATAGACGACGAACGCAAAGCCCTTAAAAAACTGGCTGAAAACGTAACCATTGCCGTTCTTAAAGTAGGAAAGCGGGGAAGCTTTGTTTTTCACGACAATCAAACAATTTCCATCGCCCCCATTGGCGCCGGAAAAGCAGTTGACACCACCGGCGCCGGGGATCTATGGGCTTCCGGTTTCCTGTTTGGACTGGTCCACAATCTTCCCCTTGAAAAATGCGGCGTCCTGGGTTCCGTCTGCGGTAGTGAAGTATGCCAGGTGGTGGGGGCGGCAATCCCCGATAAGGGCTGGCACAGGATAAAAAAATACTTATGAAAAACCCCCTACGAACGATAATAACTCTTAAACAACAATAGACGAGGTGGAGGATAAATATGGCAGCTAAAAAGGTAACCCGCAAGCAACTTCTTAAAGAGCCTGATGAGTTCATAACTTTCTCTGCCCGGCTTTTTCAGTTTGCGCTCAAATATAAAACGCGGCTTTTAGCGGGTGTTGGATTGGTTTGTGCGGTATTGATACTCCTTTCCGGGCTTGTATATTTTTCAAAAAAGTCGGAAGAAAAGGCCTTTTCATTGATGCAGCAGGGATTAGCAAAATATAAAACACTTTCGCAAACGATTGGGACGGCAAAAGCCTACCAGGAAGTAAATGCGGATTTTGAATTCATTTTAAAAAAATATTCAAGTAAAGAGGGGGGGAAACTGGCCCGGGTATCCTATGCCGACATCTGCTACAAGGCCGGTGAATATGACAAGGCCATTTCTTTATACCGCGAATCTCTTGAGACTCTCGGCGATCATCAGCCTGTGAAATATCTTGTCTTGAGCGGGCTTGGCTATTCCTATGCCGCCAAGCAGGCGTATCAGGAAGCGGCAACATATTTTCAAAAGATATCTTCAGGGCCGGAATCCATCATGAAAGACGAATCCCTTTTTAATCTGGGGCGCATTTATCATATCCTCGGAAATCCTGAAAAAAGCAAAGCGTCCTATGAGAAGATTGTTTCCGATCATCCGGATTCAATCTACATGGAACTTGCCAAGGACAAACTGGCTGGATAAATACAAAGCTTTTTTTTCAGAATCAAGAGCGAGTCTGTTTTTATATTTAAAGTACCAGACAAAAAAATGGCGAGTCAGGAACATCCTGACTCGCCATAAAAAGGAGGAAAACAGAATTAAGGTTTAGGTTTGATTCTATATCACTGCAAAATACTTGCCAATTCCGCCTTTAAATTATATTTTTTAAAAATTAATATTATTTCATTAATTATCAGCATGTTATAAATTTGATTGGTATAGTTTTATTACATGACGACTTTTGCTGTAAACTTAAAACCCGTTATTCTGTTTCCATTTGGAAACAAGCCGGTTTCCAAATGGAAATTGCCATAGCTTACATCTATAAAAACAATTTCAATTTAATCAGTACCCGGTTCCCAAAAAATAGATTTTATTTGTTATCTCTAATAGGGATTCCGTATTTTTTAATTTTTTTGTTAAATCCGCTTCGTCCAATTCCCAGCAGTTCGGCAGCATCTGTCTGCACATGATTTGTCAACAACAATGCCCTTTCTAACATTTTCTTTTCTATAGCTGAGACGGTATCATACAGCTTTGCATTAGCCGGTATCCACTCGAGTGACTGCGCATTATCGAGATTCTCCTTAAAATCTTTAGGCAAATCCGACACTTCAATATGATCGCCTGAGCAGAGAATGATACCCCTTTCAATGACATTCTCAAGTTCACGTATATTTCCCGGCCAGCCGTATTCATAGAAAAGACGCTCGGCTTCTTTCTCGACCCCCTTGACCGGGACATCCGGTTTGAGTTCTTGGGAATATTTTTGAATAAAGTGATTAATTAAAAGGCGGATATCTTCGGGACGTTCCCGCAATGGCGGCAATACGATGTGAACCACATTAAGGCGAAAATAAAGGTCTTCACGGAAATGTCCTTTTATAACCTCCTGTCTCAATTTTTTATTGGTGGCCGCAATAATTCGAATGTCAACGGATATCGGCTTAACCCCGCCGACCCTTTCAAACACCTTTTCCTGCAAAACCCGCAGCAACTTAACCTGCAAAACAGGGGATAGTTCGCCGATTTCATCCAGAAACAGGGTGCCGCCGTCCGCCAACTCAAAACGACCTTTCTTGGTCGCCACCGCACCGGTAAATGCGCCCCTTTCATGGCCGAATAATTCACTCTCCAAAAGGGTTTCGGCCAGGGCGCTGCAACTGACCGCCACGAAAGGCTTCTCTCTTCTGGGGCTGTTGAAATGAATCGATTTCGCCACCAGTTCTTTGCCGGTGCCGCTTTCCCCTTCGATCATCACCGTTGCACTGGTGGGTGCGACTTTCCGGATCATTTCAAATATCTCTGACATCGGTTTGCTTTTTCCGATAATGTTCCCGAAACTGTAGCGGGTTTCGACTGCGCTCCGAAGATGCCGGTTCTCTTTGACCACCCTGAACATGGCGTTGGCCTTGTTCACATATAGAATCAGCTGCTCGTTGTCGAAAGGCTTCAGCAGGTAGCTGTAAGCGCCTTTTTGCATTGCCTCGACCGCCTTTTCAATGGTTCCATGCGCGGTCATCATGATAACCGGAAGTTCAGGGTCCCTTGCCTTAATGCGCTCAAGCAGTTCAATACCATCCATGCCGGGCATTTTCATATCGGTAAGGACCAGATCCACATCGGAATCTTCCAAAACTGCCAACGCTTCCGGTCCGCCATAGGCCATTAAGGTTTCAAATCCTGCGTCCTCCAATACAGCGCTTAAAACAGGAGGATAATTTTTTTCATCATCAACGATCAATATTGTTTCCATGTTCATCCCTCACGGGTCAGCGGCAGGTTAACAACAACGCGCGTTCCCTTGGGGGTTCTCTGTTCAATGTGGATATTTCCCCCGTGTGATTCGACGATATTTTTCACGATACCCAGGCCGAGTCCCGACCCCGTATCCTTTGTGGTAAAAAAAGGCTCCCAAATTTTTCCAAGAACACTCTCTTTAATCCCCTCGCCCTCATCTTCAAAATTAATATTAACGAACTGTTCATTGACCCCGACACCAATGTGAATATTTCCACCCTGCGGCATTGCCTGCATCGCATTGATCAGAATATTCAAAAACGCCTGGTACATCATGGCGAAGTCCGCCATTATTTCAGGCGAACTGTTTTCATAATGCCGGAGGACCTGATAGCCCTGTTCCTGCATCTGGGATTCAAGGAACTTGATGTTTTTTTCAATGACATCTTCAATCCGGCAGGGAATCAGGTTCGGTTTTTTAGGCTTTGCAAAGCTGATAAAACCGGTAATGATGTCATTGAGCCGATTGGTTTCCTCAACGATAACGTTCGGGATCGTATTGGCGGGATCCAGCACCGTCATTTTTTTCCTGAGCAGTTCGGCGGAACTCCTGATAATACCTAAGGGATTGCGTATTTCATGTGAAATCCCTGCCGTCATTTCTCCCAAAGATGACAACCGCTCGGCCCGGCTTAACTGTTCCTTAAGTTCCAGTCTTTCCTGGGCCCGTTGTTCGCTGATACTTTCACCCCGTTTAACAACAAATAGAAGAACCAGGAATAAAACCCCCATGACAATGGCGTATGTCAGAATGACTATAATTTGGAACTTGAATATTGCCTGATATTCTTCAGACAAATCCTGAACAATCTCAACAACACCCAGAACCGGTCCCGATAATGTCGACATCGGTCGTTCCACACGTAGCGGCGCAAAGGTCACGATTTTGCTCTCCTTGGGTATTCCCAGAAGAATCTCCCAAAAATTTCCCCTTTGAATCAGTCTTGAGGTAGACTGTCCCTCAATCGCATTTTGGTAGCCTGTCCCGCCGATATCTTTTTGACCGATAATACTCTTATTGAAGCTGTAGGACACCGTATTTCCCATATCGTAAATGTTCACCTGGTCGACCTTGAAACTGTGGAGCGTGCTTCGAACAACCTTGTCCATCCGCTTAAACTGCTCCTCTTCGCGAAGCTGTATTTTGCCGTATCGGATCAAGACGGGGATAAGAAATTGCGTAAAAATCTGATGATTCAGGTTTTCAACCAAAACAAGGGCATAGTCCTCACTTTTTTTAAGCTGCAGCATCCTGGCCCAGTGGGTGTTGAGTGCCGACAGAACGACGGTTCCCAAAAAAATTACAATTAGGCTGGTAAAAGTAAAATACTTGACCAACCTAAACGGCTTTATTTTTTCTTCTGTAGTTTGGAGAATCGGCATTGTGATAACTGTAAAATACATTCAAAGCACTTTTTATTTTTTTGCCATAAAGACTATTATGGACTACATTCTAATATTGAAACTCTCCGTCAAAGTCAAGATAAACCTTTATTTTTATTGATAGTATGTTATGTTGAAAGTTAAATTGCCGATGCGAAACACCCTCTTATTACCCTTTCAGCTTCGATTATAATTTCACTGACCAATACCTTTTTTTAGCAAAATTTTCTTTCCCCGACACGTCATCATACTGTTTTTGAACCCAAGATATTAAATAAGGAATAAAGAGAATCGGGGTCACCCTTGGAAAGTTCTCTTTGAAATTATTCCTGCGGGTACCAAAACAGGTTTCAATCAACGCTTTACTTTTTTTGGAATTTTTTTTTATTCTTTTCTCCACAATATCTTGTTGTGGCAATTAATAAAACACAACATAATGTAACTTCATATAAGTTATATATAATTTATATATAAATCTAAATAATTTTTCTTGACAAAACAGGTTCTTCAAACACATAATCTTATCAAAAATAATAAATGCTGTAGTGTTGACTTTTCTTCTGTTCTACTAAGTGCCATGGTTCTGAACTTAAAATTTGCTAATAACAATAACGCTTCAAATCTAAAATGACTAAGAATTCAGTAAAGAAAATTAGAGAATCTTTAATGATGAGCAAGGCTGAACTTTCCAGAAAGGCAAATGTTTCACCTATAACGATTTCACGCATCGAAAAAGGGTTGGATTGCCGGATGGAAACGAAGCGCAAGATCATTCTGGCGTTAGGGTATAAGCTTTCAGACAAAAACAAGATTTTCGGTGATTAAGAGCAGCTATGCTATTTGGAAAAAAATATAACCTGGTTGGCTTAGACATTGGTTCCTGCACTTTCAAAGTCGGTGAAATCGTTGACTCAAAGAAAGGACGCAGCCTGAAAAACTTCTCAATGCTGGATATTCCCCCAGGCGTTATTGAAGAAGGGACCATTCGAGAACCCGATATTGCGGCACAAAAAATTCATGAATTGTTTAAAACTGCCGGGATCAAGGAACAAAACGTCGCCATATCGATAGGCGGATTTTCTATCATCGTCAAAAATATAACCGTCCAAACAATGACAGAAGCAGAACTTCAAGAAACCATCCAGCTTGAAGCAGAACAGTACATCCCGTTTGATATCAGCGATGTCAATTTAGATTTTCAAATTATTGGAGAAAATGAAAACAACCCCAATCAAATGAACGTGATCCTCGTAGCGGCAAAAAAAGAAATGGTCGAAGATTATCTGAATGTTGTTCAACTGGCCGGATTAAACCCCCTCATACTTGATGTTGATGCCTTTGCCCTGCAAAATATATTTGAACTGAACTATGAAGGTGAAGAAGAAAGTATTGCCTTAATTGATATTGGCGCCAGTAAAACTTCACTGAATATTCTGAAGGGATCTTTTTCCGTTTTTATGCGCGATGTCTCCTTGGGGTGCAGCCAAATCAATCAGAAAATCATGTCTCTCGCTAATTGTTCGGCAGAAGACGCCGAAGACATCAAATTTAATGAAAAAACAGATAAGATATCCAAAGATGACCTGTCTGAAATTACTTCGGCCGTTGTAAGCGATTGGTGTGCCGAAATTAGAAGGGCTTTAGACTTTTTTTACTCGACCTATCCGGATGAACAGATTAAACGGGTTATTCTCAGCGGAGGCGGCGCCAACATTAAAGAATTTCAAGAACTGCTGGCCGTTGAAACTTCTACTGAAGTTGAAACGATTGACCCATTTAAAAACTTAATTATTGATAATAAGAAGTTGGATGCATCATATCTTGAACAAATTGCCCCCCAGGCTGCTATCTGCATGGGCCTGGCAATCAGAAGAGCTGATGACAAATGATACGAATTAACCTATTGCCATTTCGGGCCGCACGCAAGAAAGAAAACATCCGTCGCCAGTTGTCCATTTTTGTTTTGATGTTTGCTTTTACGGCCGTGACCTTAGTCTACTATAATGGGACCTTAAACGACAAACTCACAACTCTCGAAACCGAAATTGAAGCAAAAAAAAGGGAGCTGGCAACTTACAAAAAAGACATACAAGAAATACAGCAAATCAAAAAGCGTCTGGAAGATCTCCAAAACAAGACGCGAATCATCAACCAGTTAAACGTAAACCGGGAAGTGCCGTTAAGTTTTCTTGACTCCATTAACGAGTTGATCATTGAAAAACGGATGTGGCTTACCAACCTTCGTTTGACCGGTCGCAGTGTCAGCATAAAAGGGATTGCCCTGGACAACAAGACCGTTGCCGATTTTATGACCCGGCTGGAAAAATCAAAATTATATACGAATATAAATTTACAAACCGTGAACCAGCAAACCATTTTAAAATATAATCTTAAGAGTTTTGATATCAGTTGTCAAAAGGCAGCTCCCCAACAGACAACGGCTGCAAAAAAGTAAGGCCAAAAAATAATGAAAAATATCAGCCTCCCCACAATATCAATGGAACCCTTCTTCGAGAAGGTTGAAAAAATCAGCAAAATCCAGAGAATCCTGATTTATGTGGGGTCCTTTGTGCTTCTCATCGGCCCAATTGTATATTTTTCATATTTGCCCAAATTACAAAAAATTGACCAATTGACCAAGGAATCCGCGTCCCTCGACGCCCAACTCGTTTCAACACGGCGTCAGGCCGCTCAGTTACAAGCCTGGCGTGACAAGGAAAAGCAGGCGGCGGCGAGCTTCAACATTGCCAAAAGAGCTTTGCCCCAAACCAAAGAAATTCCCTCGCTGCTGGCCAGCATTTCAGAATCAGGACAGGCGGCCGGGCTTGAATTTTTACTTTTTAAACCGCAAAATGAAATTCCGAAGGAATTTTATGCAGAAATACCCGTCTCTATAAATGTTACGGGTAGATATCATGACCTTGCGGCCTTTTTTGATAGGGTTTCAATGTTGCCGCGACTTGTCAATGTCGATAATATTCAGCTAACAGCCCCTGCAAAGGCAGACAAACTGAATATAACTTGCACGGCCATTACTTACAGATTCATCGAGGCAAAGCCAAAAGCAGCTCCCCCCAAAAAGAGAGGAGCAAAAAAATAATATTCAGGAAAAAATTATGTTATCGCTATGTATAAATCTATTCTAATTACTACTAAAATTGCCTGTTTATTCTTTTTTGCGGTATTTATTTTTGGTTGTGACAACCAAACCGAACCGCCCCAGGCGCCAAAGGTAATTACTCAAAAAATTGCGGTTGGCACCCCTACACAGATAGCGCCTCAAAAACCGCCTACACAACCACCGCCTGCTCCCCAACAGCAGCCGGGACCGGCCCAAAAAACACCCCCTTCGGCGAAACCGGAGACTCTCTCAAAAACAATTCAACCGGTCCCAGTAGCGGAAAAGCCACTATCGGTGCCAGGGAAAACGATTGCAGCGGCCCAACCAGTCCCTGCTTCAGTTCCGAAAAAAGCAGAACAAACAGCCGCCGTTTATGAAGAAACGGCGAAAAAAGGAGTGCCACCACCTCCCCCCCAAGACCAAAAAGCTGATAAGGCTGCGGACAAATCCGAGCCCGACACTATAGCGGGAGCTCCAAAATCCGCAGAAACTAGCGGCCAAGATGTTGATGCCCCGGCTGCTGAAACCGATCTTGAAAAACTGGCAGCAGATGCAGTCGGAAGCTATAGCCCGGCAGGAAAGGTTGATCCCTTTCTGCCTCTATTCGAAGAAAAACCGGTTGTTCCGGAAGACGCTGGAGATGCTGAAAAGCAAAAGAAAAAACGTCGGATGCCATTAACACCGTTAGAGCGGGTAGACCTGAGCCAGTTGAAGCTCGTCGGCATCATCCAGGCCCCAAGTGGAAATAAGGCGCTGGTTGAAGAGGCTTCCGGCAAGGGATACATTATTAAAAAGGGAGCTTTTATCGGAATTCATGCAGGTCGTGTTTTAGAAATACAAAAAGATCAAGTTGTTGTAGAAGAAGAGGTTGAAAATGTTTTAGGTCAGTTTACGCTGGAGAAAAAAGAACTAAAACTACAAAAACCTCCCGGAGAATTTTAATATGAAATACAAAAAAATGGAATTGTCAAAAATCTGCGCCGTTGCAATCTTTCTTATGGCTTTGATGTTAGGTTTCACCGGCTGTGCCTCCACATCCATGAGTCCCCAGGCCGAAACTTCGCCGGCCGCAGATGCGGTAAAACTGATTACCAATATAACAACGGGGGAAGATTCCGGGTTTTTTTATGTGACGGTCGAGTCAAACCAGCCCCTGACTTATACCTCCGTCAAACAGGTATCGCCATTGGGGGTTATTTTCTATTTTCCTGAAACCGCCCTTGACGCCATTCAGACTGATTATACCGTTAAAAACGGTATGGTCGAGGGTATTAAAGCATCCGTGCTGACGGAAAAGGGCAGCGCCTCTCGTATTCAAATTCAATTAAAAAAGGATGTGACTTATTCAGTTGTCCGCGCAGGGGACGGGATAAAAATCGCTTTTACAAAACCGGCTATGGTTGCCATGCTTGAAAAGAAAGAAACTGGCAAACAAGATAACATCCAGATTCAGCAAAAAAAAGAAGCGGAAGAGGAGGAAGAACAAAAGGCGATAGATTTAACCGGCTTGCCCCCAGCGTCACAACTGGAATCAATCTATACCGTTCAATCCGATAAAAGCATAAAAATTAAAATAATGGCGGACGGCGTCATCAAAAATTATAAATCCTTTACCATTGCCAGTCCGGCCCGAATCGTTTTTGATATATTCAAACTGCAGCATGCCCAGCAGCAAAAAAAGGAACTGCTGATTCCCGTCAATACCGAATGGGTAAAGAGTGTCCGCTATTTCAGCTATCCGGACAAGCTCCGCCTTGTTATCGATACTTCAAAACCCTATCTAACCTCATTTTCAGCTGCGCCGGCAGAAAACGGCCTTATGATTCAAGTGGGTTCCGATGTGATGATGGCGGCGGCAACTAATAAAGAAAAATCTGAGGCAGCCCCTCTCCAGGCAAACCCGGCATCTTCGGCTGCTGAAAAGAAAACCGGCGAACCGGCCAAGGCAGCATCCATAACGGTTACTGATATACCTCCCCAGCCTACTGGTGCTGAACCGGCCAAAGAAACACCCATAACGGTTGCGGCGGCAGCCCCCCAGCCTGTCAAAGTTGAACCCCCGGCCACTGCAAATAAAACCGACGAGCCCGCCAAGGCAACTTCCATTACGGCAGCTGAGCCTGCTCCCCTGCCGGCGGCTAAAAAAAATCCGGGCCAGCCCTCTTCACCTGCCTGGGTAAATCGTATTGATTTCTCCAGCGAACCGGCCGGAAAATCAACGCTGATTATTGGTACTACCCGACCGATTCAATATGACATTAAAAAAGAAACCGATAAAAGAATCCAGCTTAAGCTTTTTGACACCAATCTTCCCGATTATCGAAAGCGACCATTGATTACCACCCGTTTTCAAAGTGCCGTCGATCGAATATTACCCTTTGATGCGCCGGCCTTAAAAAACACTTCATTGTTTGCAATTGAACTCCGGGAGACAGTCCCCTATGCTGTTGAGCAGACCGACAACCTGCTCCTGGTGCATTTCGAAGCGTCTACGGTTCCGCCCAGGCCGCTTGATGAAACCAAGTTGCCTGACTGGCAAGCGGTAATGACCCAGACGACACTGGCAGCGGCTGAACCTGAAAAGCCGACCGGGCAGCAGCCGGCCGCCACCCCCGCCATGGCGGCGCCTAAAGAGTCCGCAGTGATAGTTGAAGAGCCCCTTAGCGGTACTACCAAAGAGTATACCGGTGAAAAAATCGCCCTGGATTTTTACGATACGGACATTAAAAACGTATTTCGTATCCTCAGGGAAGTCAGCCGTAAAAACTTTGCCATCGACAAGGGAGTTGCGGGAAAAGTCACTTTGACGTTGGAACAACCGGTCCCATGGGACCAGGTGCTGGATTTAATCTTGAAAATGAACGGGCTCGGCATGACATACGAAGGCGATATCATTCGGATTGCCAAGCTGGAAACCATAGAAAAAGAACAAACGGCTCTGCAGCAAAAAATGGCGGCCGAACGAAAAGCCAAGCGTGAAGAGCTGAAAGTGGAAAAAGAATTAGAGCCGCTGGTTACCGAATACATTTCGGTGAACTATGCCAACGCAACATCCGAAATTCTACCTAAAGTGAAACCGATTATCACAAAAGACCGCGGTTCAATCAGCGTCGATGACCGCAACAACCAGCTTATCGTTAACGATGTGGCCGGCATCATCGACCGGATCAGGGATATCGTTAAAAAAATCGACCGGGTCACACCGCAGGTCCTGATCGAGGCCAGAATCGTTGAAGCAACCAATACCTTTACCCGGGCGATCGGCACCCAGTGGGGCGTGACCGGTGAAGGCAATGAAGACTTGACAAATTCTCTCGGCGGACAATCCCCCGGCGGACTCAGATATGATATGTCAGCCACCAATCCGCCTACCTCAAGCCTTGGAACACTCGGCATTAATTTCACCCGATTGCTGGGCACACCGTTTTCGTTGGTCAACGCCCGCATATCGGCGTCTGAAACCGAAGGCGATCTGAACATTATTTCAGCGCCCAAAATTTTGACCCTGAACAACAAAAAGGCGACCATCAAACAGGGGGTTAAATATCCCTATAACAAGCTGGTGGATGGCGAAACCACCACTGAGTTCATTAATGTTGACCTGCTGCTGGAAGTTGAACCGCTGGTAACCCCTGATCAGCGCATCGCCATGAAATTGAGAGTGACCAACAACGAACTGGGCACCATCGTCAATAATCAGCAGTCATTTACCACAAAAGAAGCTGAAACGGAGCTGCTGGTGAATGACGGCGAGACGATCGTAATCGGCGGCATTCGAAAGACCACCAAAAGAAATGATGTTTCCGGTGTTCCGGTCATGAAGGATATCCCGGTCCTTGGCTGGTTGTTTAAGTCCAAAGGAATCACCGACAACAAGGAAGAGTTGCTGATATTTATTACACCCCAGATAGTTCAATTGGAACAACGTGGCGGCTGATCCATTCTATTATTAACTTATCCTGCCGGGTGTACTGTGAGTTGTGCACCCGGCTATTTTTTTTCTACCCCTCCTTATTTCATCGTCAAGGGGATGCGATCCATCGCTCCCATGAGAATCAATCTTCTTGAAATTCGCACCGCGCCTATTGATGATTGAAGAACCCTGTAGTCCCGCTGTAGCGGGATTCGACCGTAAGGACTCTTAATCTGTTTTTTATATGTGCTCGCTAATACGGTTCACTTACCTTATTTCAAATTAGCGTTTCGCTTAATTTCTTCAGCGGCCTTGGCGGCTTCCCGGGCCAGGGATCGATCGGGTATGAGTTCTATCACTTTATTGTATGCTTTAACAGCTTTTGGATACTCTTTGGCAAGTGTATATGCCCGGCCCAGGTCAAAGTGAAGCTCGCCAATTCGGGGAGCAAACTGAACCGTTTTTTCCAAGATGGCAATCGCCTCCCGGCTTCGCCCCGTCGCCATATAGTTTAGGCCAAGCCCGTGAAGCGTCTTGATATAAACCGCATCCTTGTTCAGTCCGTCGTCGAATAAGGCGAGGGCCCTATTATAATACTTTTCAGATTGGGCATAGTCTTTCTTGTGGTAATAGGCCAGTCCCATATTCACCAAAGGATTTTGGGGGGTGGTGTACAGCAGATTTTCGATGAGATCTTTAAAACAGTCAATGGCCTCTTCCCATTGCTCATTTTTCATATAAGCCACGCCTAGGTTGTTTTTGGCAGCGGAATAATCGGATTTTAACGCCAGCGCCCTTTTAAAGTGTTGAATGGCCTGGCCCGGTTTTTCCTTTTCCATGTAGACAAACCCCAGGTCATTCTGCAGAAAGGGATCATCGGCATAAAGCTTTTCGGCTTCAAGAAGCTCCCTGAGCGCTTCGGTGTAATTTTTCTGACCGATATAGGCGCCTGCTATATTTCGCTTATCCTCCGCCATCCGCTTTTGCATCTTCAGATCGGCGGCACAGGCAGTTATAAGAAATACTAATAGTAAAAAACTACAGTAACCCCTTTTCATCTTTTTTACCTCGTCATTGAAAGTCAGTTGGCATCACTATTATATTTTCTTTATAACTTTTTTAGATCCAGTATCTTTGCAATTTCATCGCTCTCGCGTTCAACAAACCGTTTAAGGGCTTCCCCTTGCAGTGGTTTGCCGGGAGCCGGTAGTTCTATATCCCTTGGACAAATCAATTGGGGCGCGTTGGCGAACGCTTTTTGGGGTTCGATTTCGTATTCACCCGGAAATGAATTGTCAAAATACATCTCTTGAAAAACTGAAAATTTAAGCGCATGCGCAGTCGAATCCAGGACGGCTATATCATCTTTTTCTAAAATCCCCCGCTGTTTCGCATCCAAAAGTCCGGCCAACGATTCGCCCCCATGGGTACAGGCAATATGGCCATTCCGATTGGCTTGAAGCTGCCAGTCCATGATGGCCTGCTCCGCTACTTCAACCATGAAAACTTTCTGCATACCGACCGCTGCATTGTAACGGTCGACCAAATGGATGACCCGCGGCATGGATACCGGATTTCCGATCATGGCGGCCTGGGCCACACTGGGTTTAACGTTCATGGGTCTAAATTTACGCTTGCCGGCATCCGGCTCCTGGTAATACTGAAAAACCGGGTTGGCATGGATTGACTGCACGCCGATAATTTTTGGCAGGGTTTGAATGATGCCGGCCCTGAAAAATTTTAAAAACCCGTTCATCACTGCCGTTATATTGCCTGCATTTCCAATGGGAACCACCACCACTTTATGTGTCAGATCATACTCAAAATATTGCGCTATTTCATACGCATACGACTCCTGCCCCAGTATTCGCCAGGCATTTTTCGAATTCAGCAGGGCGACATTGTATTTTTCCGATAAATCCTCGACAATTTTCATACAATCATCAAACACCCCCGGGATTTCAAATACCGCTGCGCCGCTGCCGAGCGGTTGAGAGAGCTGCTGGGGGGTAACCTTTTTATGGGGAAGCAATACCGCCGATTTAACGTGGGGCTTCAGATAGGATGCATATAAGGCTGCAGCGGCAGAAGTATCTCCGGTGGAAGCACAAACTGCCAGCACCTCCGAAAGAGACCCACTTTGGACCATATGGTTGATATAACTAAAAGCACTTGCCATCCCCCGATCTTTAAAGGAAGCGCTGGGATTCTGGCCATCATTCTTAAAATAAAACCTGAGACCGACCTTGTCTTCCAAACCCGAATTGGCCTCGACCATCGGCGTATGCCCCTCTCCCAAATATATAATCGCATCCAGAGGCATGACCGGTCCGATAAATTCATAGAAAAGAAAAATACCCTTCAATGCAAGGACATTCAGCATTTTACGATAATCAAAAATCTGATGCCATTTATCGGCTGGAATTTCTGCCAACCGACCGAACCCCGCATCTTCAATTAATAATACCTGTCCGCACGCCGGACAGGTGTATAATAACCGGTTGATATCATATTCAGCCTCACAACCCAGGCAGCGGTAGATCAGTCGACCTCCCTGTTTCGGTATGATGTGGGGGCGAATTTCTTCGGGAATCTTTTCAAGCTTCACGGTCTGATAACGTCCTTTCCGTTCATATAGGACCGAAGCGCTTTGGGTATGACAACAGAGCCGTCCGCCTGCTGATTGTTTTCAAGTATGGCAGCGACCGTTCGCCCGACCGCCAGCCCGGACCCATTCAAGGTATGTACAAACTCGGTCCCCTTTTTACCACTGCGCTTTAATTTGATATTTCCGCGCCTGGCCTGAAAATCTTCAAAATTGCTGCAGGACGATATCTCGCGGTAAACATTCTGGGACGGCATCCAAACCTCTAAATCATAAGTTTTTGCGGCCGAAAACCCCAAATCTCCCGTACACAGACAAATCACTTGGTAGGGAAGTTCAAGACGGGACAAAATGGTTTCAGCGTTTTGCAGCAGCTTCTCAAGTTCGTCATACGATGATTCCGGTGTTGTGAATTTTACCAGTTCAACCTTATTAAACTGATGCTGACGAATCAGTCCCCGGGTATCCTTGCCGTATGAGCCCGCTTCGGAACGAAAACAAGGCGTATAGGCACAGTACAATACCGGCAATCGATCTTCATCCAGAATTTCCCCTTGATGGATATTCGTTACCGGCACTTCTGCTGTAGGTATCATATAATAGTCCCAACCTTCCAGCTTAAAAAGGTCTTGTTCGAATTTAGGCAACTGCCCCGTATGCATCATACTTTCACGGTTGACGATGAAAGGCGGCAAAACCTCCAGATAACCATGCGCGTCGGTATGAATATCAAGCATAAAATTAATCAGGGCGCGTTCCAACTTGGCGCCGGCGCCGAAATAGAGCGGAAAACGTGCCCCGGTAATTTTCGAAGCCCTTTCAAAGTCAAGGATTTTCAAGCTTTCCCCCAAATCATAATGGGGCTTGGGGTCAAACCCAAAGACCGGCGGGGTGCCTACTTTTTTCACGACAGGATTGGCGCTGCTGTCTTTTCCAACAGGAACCGTTTCGTGGGGCAAGTTGGGAAGCCCCAGAAGTATGTGATTAATTTCCTCATCATATTCAGACAAAAGCGTGTCGAGTTCCTTGATTCGGGCAGAAACTTCCCGCATCTCGCCGACAAGGTCGGTTGAATCTTCTTTCTTTTTTTTCATTTCAGCAATCTGGTCCGATACCACATTGCGTCGATGACGAAGCCCTTCAACGTCGAGCAGGACCGATCGCCGTTTGGATTCAACGCCCTGAAATATTTCTAAATCTGAAACAACACCCCTGTTTAGAAGTGCTTCCTGGACCTGGACAATATTTTGTCTGACGAACTTGATCTCCAACATAATTATTCCCAATATTTATAGATGGTTATATTGACTTTCACCCCGGCTGCAATCATCTTATGGGCTATTAGATTTTCAAAAAGAAGGGAAAAAACAAAACCTGAAAGCGCCTGTAGTTCTAACGAAAACTTCAGATAAAACGATAAAATTTTTATCATGAGGTGGTTATTTAGTCAATGATTATTGTAAGTTGACTTTATTCGACGTTTCTGTATATTAAAGGATCAAGTAATTCGCTTCACAGCACATAGACACCCCCTGACCAGGAGACGAAGCATGGAAGGAATTCAAGAGAAAAAACTTGAAATAAGAAATGAGACCGGCAAACGCCTGGATGCTCTCTCTGATGGCGACCGTCTAAAAAAAAATAAGATTATCACGGAGCGTCTTTTTGATTTCGCTAATTTTCTGGAAGCAAAAATTTCGTTGCTTTATATGGATTTGGGCTACGAAGTCAAAACCCGTGAAATTATAAAAAAATGTTTCAACTACAACAAGGTTGTTGTGTTGCCCACGTTTGCCGAAGATAATTATAGAATGAAATTAATGAAAATCGACAACTTTGATTCCAGCCTCCGTCCCGGCCCCCGGGGGGTTTTGGAACCAAACCCGGCAAGATGCAAGCTGGTTCCGATTGAACAAATTGATATCGCCATAATTCCCGGAATTGCATTCGACGAAAAAGGCGGCCGAATTGGATCCGGCAAAGGGTACTATGACAGATTGATTCCCGACCTGGCGATTACCACCCGTAAGGTGGCCCTGGCTTTTGAGGAACAGCTCACCCTGCAAGTCCCAATGGAATCGCATGATAAACATGTGGATATTATCATCACCGACGAAAGAATTATTTATAAAATATAGAAAAATCATTCGTCGCTGTTTAAGATCTTCTCGAGTTTTTGCAGGTTATTTTCCTCCCCGACCGCAATAACCGTATCCCCGCCACAAATAACCGTTTCAAAGGATGGGTTAAAGAGCATGCTCCCATCTCTCTTTTTTATCGCAATGATAATCAGGTTAAATTGTTGGCGGATACCTGAATCTTTCAAGGCAATATTTGCCAGTTTAGACGAAACGCTGATGGGGATCTCTTCCATTTGGATATCTTTATTTTTGTATGTAAAAGCCAGGTCTAAAAAACTGGTAACAGTTGGCCGAATAATTCGCTGGGCCATATTGACCGCACCCATTTCATAAGGTGATTCCACTTTATCCGCTCCGGCCGCTTTTAGCTTGGATTTGGATTTGCTGTAGGTTGCCCGGGCCATTATAAAAATATCCGGATTTAATTGCCTGGCTGTCAGGACCAGAAACACATTTTCTGCGTCTGTGCCCAAAACGGCAATCAGCCCTTTTGCCCGTTTGATCCCGGCTTTAAGCAGTATGGCTTCATCCGTCGCATCTCCCGACACATAGACAAAACCGTCTTCCATCAGCTCTGTCTCAAGATCCGGTTTGTTGTCAATCACCACCAGGTCAATCGGGTTGGTCAGCAAACTTTTACAAAGCACCATGCCGATACGCCCATATCCGCATACGATGTAATGATTTTTTAATTTGTCGATTTTTTTATCCAACCTTCTCCTCCCCAATATGGTCCGAATGCGTCCCTCAACCATAAACTGTACCACAGCCCCGATGACATACAGAAAAAAACCCACCCCAACAATGATCAGCACCATTGTATAGACCTGGCCGATTCTACTCACTTTGTGGACTTCGCCGTATCCCACTGTTGCAAGGGTCGTGACCGTCATATAGGCGGAATCTAAAAAGTCCCACCCTTCAAACAGCATGTAACCGACGGTTCCCATGATGACGACCAATGCCGCCATCAATACAGACAATATGATATGACGAGTGCTGTCCATTCTAATATCTTGACCTAACCCTTCAGTTTTGATAGAAATTTTTATTATGCAGAGAGTTGCTGTCAAATACAAACGGTTGCGCGACGAGATGGTTCAAAATCAAATCGAAGCCCGCGGTATTAACGATCCTCGGGTTTTGGCCGCCTTTCGTAAAATTCCCCGGCATTTATTTGTCAGCGAAGCCTTAATGGACCAATCCTATGGCGATTTTCCGCTGCCGATCGGTGAACAGCAGACCATCTCCCAACCATTCATTGTGGCCGAAATGACCCAAGCGTTGGCACTTCACAAAGATGATCGGGTACTTGAAATCGGGACCGGTTCGGGCTACCAGGCCGCCATTCTTGCCGAGATCGTTTTTCGTGTTTATACGATAGAAAGAATATACCCCTTGTATGTGAAAACACGCAAGCTTTTTGACAAACTTCAGTATCACAATATCGTTACCAAATATTCCGACGGTACAACCGGCTGGCCTGACGAAAGTCCTTTTGATGCAATCATCGTTACGGCCGGCGCACCACGTATTCCGGAAACCTTGATTAAGCAACTCGCCATCGGCGGTCGGATGGTAATTCCGGTTGGCAACCAGTCCTCTCAAGACCTTATGAAAGTGTCTAAAACTACCAGCGGTATTCAGACGACCAGCCTGGGAGGCTGTCGGTTTGTTAAACTTATGGGCGAACACGGCTGGAGAACGTAATTCATGTTGCGTCGACTCTATGACTGGGTCCTGCATTGGGCCGATACCCCATACGGTACATGGGCCCTATTTCTGCTTGCTTTTTGTGAATCCTCTTTTTTTCCTATCCCGCCGGATATTTTATTAATCGCCTTGGCAGTGGCCGCCCCTAAAAAATCATTCAAGTATGCGCTGGTCTGTTCGATTGGGTCTGTCCTGGGTGGATGTTTCGGCTACTTGATCGGGTGGCGGTTTATGGAGACAATCGGAAACAAAATTATTTTGTTCTATGACTTTGGAGATAAATTTAATTATATCAGACAATTATATCAGTCATATGATGCCTGGGCGGTGGGCGTTGCCGGTTTTACCCCGATACCATACAAGGTGTTTACGATTTCGGCCGGGGCCTTCCGCATCAATTTCCCGGTCTTCCTATTTGCCTCTGTGGTTTCGAGGTCCGCTCGCTTCTTTTTGGTCGGCGGATTGATCTACCGATTTGGGCCCAAGATTCAAGCTTTTATCGAAAAATATTTCAATATTCTGGCAATTGTCTTTACCGTCTTGCTGATTGCCGGGTTTGTTGCAATAAAATATCTCTTGTAGCGTGAAGCCGCTTTTGAAATGGCTTCTAACTGCATTTGGAAAACCCGCACGCATGGCAGACCATACACCCCTCCTCATGAACCATGACGCTGCTGCATTCCGGGCATACGCCCATCATGACATCACTGTTTTCGGAAATATCTACCCCGGTTATATTTTTGAGGACCTGCGCCATGGCATCCGGGCAAGACAGAACGATCTTGCCGTTTTGCCAGGAAGGCGAAGGGCAGCGGATACCGATAAGCTGTTTGACAATTGCATCCGCTTTCACACCGGACCGTAACGCCAGGGATACCAATCGTCCGGCAGCTTCAATTTGCGAAGAGGCACACCCGCCGGTTTTTCCCATCTGTGCAAAGACTTCACAGATGCCGGCATCATCGGAATTTACCGTAACATAGAGCTTTCCGCATCCGGTCCGAATACGTTCGGTACTCCCGGTGGTGCGCTCAGGCCTGGCGCGCGGCGCAATTTTACTGGCTTCATGGAGAACTGCCCCCACATTCAACACCTGCTGTCCACGGCTTCCATCCCTGTATATGGTTACCCCCTTGCAGCCGGCCTTGTATGCTGAAAGATAAACCTGAGCAACATCTTCACGGGTGGCGCTTGCAGCACAATTTACCGTTTTTGAAACCGCATTATCGGTGTATTTCTGAAAAGCCGCCTGAATTTTGATATGCCACTCGGGAGAAATGTCGTGGGATGTTTTAAAAATTTTCTGAATATGGCTTGGAACAGCGTCAACGCCTTGCACCGAACCGGTCTTTGAAATTTCAGCGGCCAGTTCCTTGCTGTAAAATCCGTGTTTTTTCGCAGCCTGAATAAAAAGCGCGTGCATCTCCGGTAGCAATTCACCGTCCAGAACTCGCCGGACATGTGCCACGGCAAAAATCGGTTCGATGCCGCTGGAAGCCCCGGCGATAATGCTGATGGTTCCGGTTGGGGCAATCGTCGTCGTTGTGGCGTTTCGCATAAAAGGCGTTTCGGGGGCATCAAAGACGCTGCCCTTATAAAAGGGAAAATTCCCGAACATTTTAGCGCGGATAGCCGAGGCATTCCTGGCCTCTTTTAAAATAATTGACATCACCCGCTCTGCCTGGAGAACCGCCTCATCAGAATCATAGGGGATCCCCAGTTTTATCAACATGTCGGCAAATCCCATCACACCGAGTCCGATTTTACGGTTGCTTTTACTCATTTTTTCGATACGCTCAAGGGGATATCTATTTAATTCGATGACGTTATCCAGAAAATGTACAGCCGCCTGGACTGTTTGGGTCAATCGGTTTACACTCAAATCCTTTTTCACTACCATCTGAGAAAGATTGATGGATCCCAGGGTACAGGACTCATACGGCAACAAGGGCTGTTCGCCGCACGGGTTGGTTGCTTCAATGGCCCCGATGTGCGGCGTCGGATTGCTTTCATTCATTCGATCAATAAAAATAACACCGGGTTCACCCGACTGCCAGGCGGAATCAACAATCTTGTCGAAAACATCCTTGGCTGAAAGAAGCCGGGCCGTTTTTCCGTTTCTGGGGTTGATTAATTCGAAGTCCTTGCCCCCGTTCAGGGCATCCATAAATTTGTTTGTGAGGGCCACCGAAATGTTAAAATTATTCAGCCGCCCGAGGTCGTTTTTGAATTTAATAAAAGCTTCGATATCCGGGTGATCCACCCTCAGAACCCCCATGTTGGCACCGCGTCGGGTTCCCCCCTGCTTTACGGTCTCTGTGGCAATGTCAAAAACGGACATAAATGAAATCGGCCCGCTGGAAACCCCTGCCGTTGTAGAAACCACATCCCGTTCCGGCCGGATATTAGAAAAAGAAAAGCCGGTTCCACCGCCGCTTTTATGAATCATTGCGGTGTGCTTCAATGTTTCAAAAATGCTCTCCATGGAATCTTCGATGGGTAGGACAAAACAGGCCGCCAGCTGCCCCAGGCTTCGCCCGGCATTCATCAGCGTGGGTGAATTCGGCAAAAACCACATCCGGCTTAACATGTTCAGAAATTTTTCTTCTGTTTTTTTTACATCGGCGGAGGGGTCAAGAATTGCATCCGCAGCGGCAATACTCCCGGCAACCCGGGTGAACAATTCCTCAGGGGTCTCGACAATGTTCCCTTCGGCATCTTTTTTTAAGTACCGTTTTTCCAGTACTATGTTAGCATTTTTTGATATGGATACAGCCATGGTTTATTTCTTTTCGTTCTTCCTGTTGTGGTCATTGGATTAATTAGCCGACGTCCAGCCGGCCCGATCTTGTGATCGTTTGGCCCCCATTTTCACAGTAATACTTTCGGATATGTTCGATAAAGGCATTTCCTAAAGGTGATAAACTGCGATATTTATGAAGCTTTCTCGAATTTTTCCTTTAGTCTTTTATTCACCTCGGCCGGGACCATGCCGTTTATGTTACCGCCGAATTGCGCTGCCTCCTTTATGATCGAAGAGCTTGTAAAAATCCAGCGCATCCCGGTCATCAAAAAAACCGTCTGAACTTCCCGGTTTAACCGGCGATTCATCAATGCCAACTGAAACTCATACTCAAAATCCGACACGGCCCGAAGCCCGCGCAGAATGGCTTGGGCATTTCTCCTGGCGGCATAATCCACCAGGAGACCGCCAAATGAGTCTATTTCTATGGCTGGATTATTTTTTAGACATATCGTAAGCAATTCGACCCGCTCTTCAACGGTAAAAAGTGATTTCTTGGCGGGATTGTGAAGGATAGCCACTATAATTTTATCAAAAAGCTTGAGCCCCCTCTCAACGATATCGATATGACCGTTTGTTACCGGGTCAAAGGATCCGGGATATATCGCAACTCTTTGCATCGATTTTAAGTCCTCTATCCTGTAAAGGGTATTAAATTTAAGAGTCTCTATAGCACATTGGTTAAAAAGGTAACAAGCGTTTTTCCGTATTTGCGCTGATCGAAAATGGCAAATTCCTTAGTATTTTCCGGGATTGGCTCTGAAGCGCTGTGCTCAATCACAATGCAGCCCTCTTGGTGCACACAACCGCTAAGGTAAAGATTATTTAGCCCCTTTTGCACCATATCCCGGTCGTAGGGCGGATCCATAAATACCAAATCATACCTGAACGGTATTCTTCGGAGACAGTTCAGATTTTTTGCAATATCCCATTTGATGACCTGTGTCTGCTTTTCAAGAGCGCCGGCCTGGATGTTACGCTGAATTACGTGCAAGGCATCCCTTGATTTTTCGACAAATACTGCTTGTTTGGCCTCCCGGCTTAGCGATTCGATACCGAAAGCGCCCGTTCCGGAAAACAGATCCAGCACAACAGCGCCCGGAACCTTATCAGAAAGGATATTAAATATGGTCTCCCGAAGCCTATCTGCTGTCGGTCTTACTGTTTTGCCTTGAGGCGAGAAAAGTTTTTTCCCTTTTAAATTGCCTCCGATGATTCTCAATTGAAAAGTCCTCTGATAAATTTCTAAGTAGCTGTATTTATTTTTTTAATTTTTTATACAGATAACTTCGCTTGACACCGATGGCTTTTGCCGTCCGGGTAATATCATGACCGTTTTCTTCGAGTTTTCGAAGGATAAATTCTTTTTCAAAATTTATTTTCGCCTCTTTTAAATTTTTTAGGGACAATAATCGATTTTCCGAAGATCCTTTATTTTTTTTGGATTTAGGATTATAGGGCGCCGGCAAATCATCACCGGCGACAATTTCATTTCCATCCATGATGGCAATGCGCTCCATAAGGTTTTTCAGTTCACGGACATTTCCCATCCAGGGATAGTCACAGAGCAATTCCACGGCATCCGGATCCAACTTCTTTTTGGAACTTCGTGTCTGTTTGGCGAATTCATCTAAAAAAGTATCTATCATCTGGGGAATATCCTGGCGACGCTCCCTCAGCGCAGGAACTTTAATGGGTATCACATTCAGGCGGTAGTAGAGGTCTTCCCTGAAATTGCCGATGGCGATCTCCTGTTCAAGATCTTTATTACTAGCGGCTATTATGCGGACATCAACGCTTAATGTTCTGCTGCCGCCGATCCTGTTGAATTGCTGCTCCTGTAAGACCCGCAGGATTTTAGCCTGGGTTTTTAGGCTCATATCTCCAATTTCATCTAAAAAAAGTGTGCCGTTTGCAGCCAGCTCAAACTTGCCGATGTTTTTTTTGGTCATCTCTGTAAATGCGCCCTTTTCATGACCAAAAAGCTCACTCTCAATCAACTCTTCGGGAATAGTTGCGCAATTGACGACAATCATCGGATGATCGGCCCGGTTGCTCAACTGATGGATGGTTCTGGCAACCAGTTCCTTGCCCGTTCCGTTCTCTCCGGTTATCAGTACCCAGGACTCCGTTGGCGCTGCAACAACGATATCTTTTTTCAACGCTTGGATGGGAGGGCTGCCGCCGGTGATGGAATGTTTTTCAATTGTTTTTTTTCGTAAATATCTGTTTTCTTCTTCCAGCCGTCTAAAATTCAGTGCGTTGTTTATGCTCACAATGACCTTGTCGATGGACAACGGTTTTTCGATAAAGCCGAATGCCCCCAGCTTTGTCGCCTCAACAGCCGTTTCAATGGTACCATGCCCGGTGATCATGACCACTTGAATGTTAGGGTTGTCTTTCTTGATTTCCTTTAAAGTTTCAATACCATCGATGCCCGGCATCCATATGTCGAGCAAAACAAGATCGGGGGAATCCGAACTGATTACTTTGAGCGCTTCATATCCATTCGAAGCAGTCAACACCTCAAAGCCTTCATCGGCAAGGAGTCCGCTCAAAGAATGAAGGATGGAGGGTTCATCATCCACAATCAAAACTGATGGAAACATAGGTTGTGATTCCTTTTCTTAATCGATCGCATTTTGCATCGAAATATTACGCAGGTCTCAGGCCGGCAGCTCGATAATAAACCTTGCCCCTCTGGGTTGGTTATCCTCTACCCGTATCCTGCCATTGTGATCAGCAATAATCGAGCTTACGATTGTCAGCCCCAGGCCCATCCCCGCCTTTTTAGTGGAAAAATAGGGTTCAAAGAGGCGGGCTTTCTGCTCATCGGAAATACCGCTTCCATTATCGACCACTTCGAGCCGGACTATTTTAGTACCGGACTCGTACGTTAAAGTTATATGAATATCACCGGAATTTTTTATCGCCCCGATGGCATTATCAATCAGATTAATCATTGCCCGTTTGATTTGCTGACGATCCATATTGAGCACTGGGATTTTAGGGGCTACTGTCAGATTAAAATTTATCGTTTGATGACCCTCTTTATAGAGAGCAACCGTCTCTTCAATAATAGGCGGCAGTTCGCAGGGTTGAAGATTTGCTGCCGGAAACCTTGCAAAGGATGAAAACTCATTAACAAGATTTCGTATTATTTCGACATGATCAATGATCATACGGATACATTCATCAAATACCGGCTCTTTGAACTGGGTGGCATATTTTCTTTTCAACCGCTGGGCTGACAGCGTTATCGGCGTCAGCGGATTTTTGACTTCATGGGCAATTCGACGGGCGACCTCCCTCCAGGCAGCCATGCGCTGGGCTTTTTCCAGTTCGGTCAGATCATCAAAAACCATCACGATGCCAATGGGGTTTCCGGCGTCGTCCTTGAGGCTGTTTACATATACGATAAAGCTGCGCGGTCGACCCTCTATCGTCAACCCCAGCGGCAGTTCAATGGCGTCATCCATCGAGTCATTCAGGCTTTGCAGGATTCCCTCCGCAAGGCGCAGGTGCTGACCCTTTAAGAGTGTTTTAATATTTTTATTCAGGATTTCTGCGGCCTTTAAATTCAGCATTTTTTCCGCTGAAGTGTTCATGGTCGTGATAAAGTCGCGCGAATCCAAGGTCACGACGCCTGTGGAAACATTTTTTAAAACAATCTCCATATAGCGCCGCCGCTCTTCAATTTCAATATTCTGCTGGCGAAGCATACGGGCCGACAGTTCCAGTTGCTCTCTGCTGGTTCGCAGATCCCGGGTCATTTTATTGAAAGAATCAACCAGGCTTCCAATTTCATCATCGCCTACCTGGCCGATGCTAAAACCCAAGTCCCCTTCGGCAACCCGCCGGGTTCCTTCTGCCAATTCCTTGATGGGTACACTTATTGATTTTGCAAAATAAAAACCGAACCAAACCGCACAGAAAAGGACCAGGAGTGCAACAATCGACAGCGTAATATAATAGGTTATCTGAATAGGTTCTTTTAAGAGTTTTATCTGCTGGTACTCTTCAAAACCTCTTGCAATTGAATCCATATTTTCCGAGAGGTTCGGCGGAATTAAAATAGTAACAACTACAAACCCTTCTGCATCCCGATGCGGCTGACCAAACGGTATGGTGCCGATGGTTCGGATCAATTCACCGATTTCAAGGGTTTCAGAAATGGTTCTGCTTTTTTCCGATTCAAAGTCTTTCTGGAGATCATTCGCTGAAATGGCTGTCAGGCCCTCTGCTTCCAAATCCGAAGAGATCGCAAAGGTAAGGCGCTGGGAATTTGATGAATACACCTCAATGGCATCCAGGTTGAATGCGCGCTGGGCAATTTGAATGTATCGGGAAAGTGCCTTTCTCTTTTGAACGCCCAACTGTTTTTTTGCATTCACCTGATAGGCGATTCTTTCTATAAAAAACTGGTTGTTCTCCTCAATATGCCGGTACAGGCTTCGGCCGACCTGTAAAGAATTCAGCAGAGACTGCTCAACCGGGACATTGAACCAGAACTCAATGCTGTTGGTAATAAAATTGATCGAAAAGAAAAAAAGTATAATCGTCGGCAACAGTGTCAGCGTGATAAAGGCCACCACAAGTCGGGTCCGGAGCTTGGCCCCCATCACCTTCCGTTTTCTATCATAGAGGAGCTTTACCACATTGCGGAAAACAAGAAATATTAACAATATCAGTAACAATAGGTTAATATTGATCAGGATGAACATCAAAATGGTATTTGAAATCGGGATATCTGTGCCGAAATGAATGATGCGGTTTTCTGCAAACGTCAATAACGCAACAACAACAAGAATAACGACAATGAGAATACTTTCCCGTTTTCGCCGCCGGCGTTCGCTTTGCGGGATATTTAATTTTGTTTTTTCGGCGATGTTATTTTTCATCTTAAATTTGGCGAGAAAGAAATAGTGATTGGCTTTTAATAAATGAACTCTATTGTATACCAATCGGTCTCAAAGTCCCATAACGAAACAAAGAAAAGAACATAATGCAGATAAAAAGGGAGAGTGAGTTTGCTGAGTTGAGCTTTTGCCCTGATCTGATACTGGCTGCCTTTTTCCAACCGGCTGAGCGGTACGGCCTTCAAGCTGTCAATCTCAGACATTAACTTTCGAGCTTCTATAAACGATTTTGTGACAATAGGCTGATTATTTTCCCACGACCGAGTTATCACAAACTCTTTTTTCAGATTATTATACTTAACCGTATGGGTGATGTCTATTTCTACGATCTCTTTATCAGTCCAAAAATTACGAACACGGTATAGTTGAATAAAAAATGAAAACGTGGTGGGAACGCCACTTAAAATCGCTTTTTTCATTTTTTCCCTGAAGGCGCCTTCAACCGTCAGGTAAACCAAAAGATCGTCACGGGTATTGGTTACGATGACATTCGTCAAGGCTGCGTCCTGTGCGAAAGAATTGCAGGGAAACAGCATATAACATACTAAAACCAATACACAATATTTCTTTCGCAGGCCTGACATCATATCATCAATAAGTATTGTTTGGGTTGCAGTACAAGCTAATTCATAGGGGACAAAACTGTTTATGCTGCAACAATCCTATTTTTCATTTTTTCAGATAATTAATAACTGATAGGCCCTTAAATGGCAAGCGATTTTGATTAAATGGCGGGAAGGTCATTCTTGTCCCGGATGATTCGGGTTTCCCAGGATTGTTTTCGATTAAAAAATTCTTTCAGGAAGGCATGGTTGAAGGCATGGCCGGACTTGTTGACGATCACATGCCCGAGAACGGGCATGCCCAATAAAGAAAAGTCCCCGATACAGTCCAGGATTTTATGGCGTACGAATTCGTCCTGGAAACGCAACCCCTCCGCGTTAATGATATGTTCTTTGTCTATCACAACCGCATTTTCCAGGGATCCGCCCCGGGCAAGTCCGTAGCGTTGCATATGTTCGAGTTCTTCTAAAAAGCCGAATGTCCTGGCCCTGCAAATCTCACCTTCAAAAACCTGGTTCGATAGGTTGATGGAAAAAGATTGTTTTTTTATCAATGGGTGGTTGTACTCAATCGTACAGGTGATCTTGTATGTTGAATCCGGGTAGACGCCGACTGATTTTCCATCCTCTTTCAGCTCAATCGGCTCCTTAATCACAAAGAAAAACCTGGGGCTGAACTGCTCTTGAATCCCGCCCGATTTTATCATGGCGGTAAATGGTTCGGCACTCCCATCCATTATCGGGACTTCATAAGAATCGATCTCAACAATGGCGTTATCTATGGAAAGCCCGGCAAAACTGGCCATTAAATGCTCAATGGTCGAAACGATGAATCCATTATAGCCGATGACCGTTGCCAGGCTTGTATCGACAACCATATTAAAATGGGCTGAAATACTTGGGCTGTCTGGAAGGTCCGTACGTATGAATTTAATCCCGTGGTTTACGGGAGCCGGCTTAATCGTCAGGTTTACGTTTTTACCCGAATGAAGGCCGATGCCTGAACAGACCGCTTTTTGGGCAAGGGTCCTTTGTTGAAAATTTATATCCATTCCCGTTTGTATGCTCGTATTCCCATCAATAAAGTTTTTTTCCCGTTCTAAATTCAGAATCATTTTTAAACAGCGCTGAAAATACAGAAACATAGAAATAGCCTTTTGGAAAAGGCGCCATTTGTTAATGATCGCCTCTTCTTTAGCTCAGATCGGTATGTTATTGCAAGACTTTCTTAGAATGGCTGTTTAAATACGTCCTAATTTATGATACCTGTTTCAACTAATGAAAAAATACGAAAATATAAAGGCCCGCTTTCTGACTGCCGTAGTAGCCAATTCAGAAGGTGAAATCTTTGAACTCGACGGTTACGCCGCAGTCGGCATGGCCGGCAAGCTGCAAGTTCCCCTGTCTGTTGAAGAAACCGTCCCCCTTCCTTATGGCACCGAACTGATGTTTCTTCCGGACAGAAATCCCATTGTGTACAACCTGCTTACCCGTAAGATTGAATCACTGGCGGAAAATCCTTACAGGCCCGGGGAAACGATTTGTCCGGTTGCCGCCTTTAATTCCCCGGGATTCATCATAACCTATGTCAGCGCCTTTAAAGAACAAAGAAATCCCGTCGGGCTCCCCCTGTTTTCCTACGGTGCTGTCGGATGGCACCAGAAAGGGTTCAGATCCGCAGCCATTTGTGTTGACAAGGAAAGAAGGCAGGACCTCAGATTAATGCCGATACAAAAAGTTGAAGCCGGTATACACCGGATGCAGCAGCGTCTTCCGGCCAACCGACTGCGGGAACACTTGGAAAACTGTGCCATGACATATGGATGCCCGGCTGCAAAAAATTTCTTTTTAGGTCGATATGAAGCCCCGCTGCCAACCGCCACCACATGCAACGCCCGCTGTGTCGGCTGTATATCGTTGCAGGGGGAGGGAATTGTATCAAATTGTCAGGAGCGCATAAAGTTTACGCCGCAACCCGAAGAGATTTCGGCTTTGGCGCTGGAACACATCCGCAATGCCAAACACCCCATCCTTAGTTTCGGGCAAGGGTGCGAAGGCGACCCCTTACTGGCCGCAGATGTTATCGGGCCGGCCATCCAAAGCATTCGCGCCCGCACGGACAAGGGCACCATTAACATGAATACCAACGGCAGCCGGCCCGATACTCTCTTAAAATTATTCAATATCGGGCTTGATAGCGTCCGCGTCAGCATGAACAGCGTCAGGGAAAACTGCTATACGGGCTATTTTCGACCGAGAACGTACCGGTTTGCCGACGTCGTTGAAAGCATCGACCTTGCCAAACGGATGGGAAAGTTCGTTTCAATAAATTATTTAAACTGTCCGGGATTTACGGATTCGCCCGAGGAAATCCATGCATTGGTCTCTTTTTTAAATAGCCATCCTGTTGATCTGATTCAGTGGCGCAACTTAAATATAGATCCGGTTAAGTATATAAGATTAATGAATAAAATATCTAATAACAGTCATCCGCTCGGCATCAAAATGGTGTTAGGCAAAATCAAAACGCAATTTCCGAAACTGAAATACGGGTATTTTAATCCCCCCAAAGAGACTTTCTATGAAATGGTCTGAAATAAAAGTCATTTTTGATTCCACAGACAAGGAACTCGCAGCCGACCTGATTTCAAATATTTTTTATGACCTCGGCCTCTCGGGTGTTGTCTTGGAAGATGCCGATATGCCCCTTTCCCCAAATGGTCCCGGAGACCTTCCATTACCCCGCGTGAATGCCGTCAGCGCTTATTTGCCAAAAACAGAAAACCTACCCGGCAGCATGGATTTTATAAATACAAAGCTGCTTGAATTGGCCCGTCAATTTCATATCCAAAGCCGAATCGTTTGCCGGGATATTGATGAAACAGACTGGGCTGAATCATGGAAGGCGTACTTCTGGCCCCAAAAAATCGGCCGGAAAATCGTTATTAAACCCAGCTGGCGGGAATATGTTTCCCACCCGGATGATATTATCTTAGAAATAGATCCCGGCATGGCATTTGGAACCGGCACCCACCCCACCACAAGTCTGTGTTTACAGATGATTGAAACCCATCTGCAAAAGGGGGACGCATTCCTGGATGTCGGAACCGGATCCGGTATTTTAATGGCAGCCGCTGCCAAGCTGGGGGCTGAAAGGTTAATCGGAATTGACAATGATGTCCTTGCCGTTGAAATCGCCGGAAAAAATCTGTTGCTGAATCACATCGATCCGGAAAAATTTGATGTTTTTGCAGGGGATCTGGCGGAAACCGTCCATGAAAAATTTCACTTTGTTGCCGCCAATATCCTGACCGAAGCAATAATCAGGCTGCTGGATCAGATCCGCAATATTCTGAAAGACGGGGGGGTTTTCGTTTGTTCCGGAATAATTGAAGAAAACAAAGAGCTGATTTTATCGAAAATGGAAACACTGGGATTTGAAATCCTGGATACGGCTGTCCAGGAAAAATGGGTTGCCGTTGCCGGGCGGCTTCGGAACAATCAGGCGCTTTGAGCCATAAATCATTTTCAACGGCGCCTGAAATACCCCTAAAGGATATTCGGGAATATTTGGAGCTGGAAAACAGGTTCTTTTGAGGGTTGTCCAATCACCGGCAGAATTAAACAACCTTTTTTTGACACGGTTGAAAATTTAAGCTATAAGGTCGGCAACATTTACATTCGAGATCAACAAAAGAAGGGCTTCATGGCAAAAGACAACTCGCAGACCGATCAATACTGGGAAAACCGAACCCTTTGCAGTGACGAGAATTGTATCGGCGTCATCGGGCCGGACGGCCGCTGTAAGGAATGCGGCAAAAAATTCGAGGGCGATTTCTCTAAGGTAAGTGTTCCGGATGGGGAAGCCGTCCCACCGGATGATATTGAGCCGGATGAAACCGAACCTGAAGAAACGGCCGATGCTTCGGAAAAACCTGCTACGGCGCAATCGGCTGATTCACAACCGGACAGCGACTGGGAAAGCCGGACGCTTTGCAGCGATGAAAGCTGTATCGGGGTCATCGGACCGGACGGCCGCTGCAAGGAATGCGGTAAACCATTTGAAAAAGGTTAACGAACTATCCTTTTCAATTCACCGATATAAACAGGGAGCCCTTACTGGGGGAAATGGTCAATCGGTGATAAAAACCCTCCGGCCTTTCCATCAGCAAGGAAAGCGCAAGCCATATTCATCCTCATTTTCAACCAAATCAATCCCCTGCGCCGTTAATGCCACCGAACAGGCGATAAAAGGAGGGCTCTCAAAGGACCGGCCGAGTTCCAGGTATCCGCACTTTTCCAAATAAACCAGGTTCCAGTTTAGTTCCTTTACATCTGTCCGGCATAATTCCATGATCTGGCCCGGCTCTGCCTGGGCATAGGGGTGCTCCCTGAACATCCCATAAAGCATTTTCAAGATGCAGCCCCTCAGCCGGAAATGGTCGCTTCTATCCGCTGTTTCCTTTTTCGCAGACATTTTTGTTGCTGTTTGTCTGTATGATTTCGTCATTAATCTTTTCATACCTTGTCATGTTTTTTATGCAACTGCAGGGTTTAGGTGATTGAAAGATATTTATCAATCTCAAACTGGCTGACATGGGTGCGATACCGATCCCATTCAATTTTCTTGTTTTCCACAAACTTGTTGAAAATATGCTGGCCCAGCGCCTCGCTGACAACTTTTGATTTTTCCACTTCCAGAATAGCCTCATAAAGATTTCCCGGAAGTGTTATAATTTTTTTCTTTTTCTTGTCTTTTTCACTCATGCTGTAAATGTCTTCTTCAATCGGCGAGGGCAGTTCATATTCATTTTCAATCCCTTTTAATCCGGCCGCCAGCATGACGGCAAAAGCCAGATAGGGATTACAGGCAGGATCCGGCGCGCGAAATTCGATCCGGGTGGCCAATTCCTTTCCGGGCTTGTACATGGGAACCCGGATCATGGCCGATCGGTTTCGCCGCGCCCATGAAATATATACCGGCGCTTCATACCCGGGGACTAGGCGTTTGTAGGAATTGACCCACTGGTTGGTCACGGCGACAATTTCGCGGGCATGTTTCATGATTCCGGCGATATATCCCTTGGCCATCTTGGATAAGTGATAGGGGTCGTTGGCATCATGAAACAGATTTTTCTCACCCTTAAACAGCGACTGGTGGACGTGCATGCCGCTGCCGTTTTCACCGAAAATCGGCTTGGGCATAAACGTGGCGTAACAGCCGTGCTTCCTGGCGATTTCCTTGACCACGATCCGATAGGTCATGGTCTTGTCGGACATCTGCAGGGCCTCGCCGTACCTTAAGTCAATTTCATGCTGACTCGGCGCCACCTCGTGGTGGCTGTACTCCACATGAATCCCCATTTTTTGCAAAGCAAAAATGGTTTCGCGCCTCAAATCCGAGGCCTTGTCCAGGGGCCGGCTGTCAAAATATCCTCCGGTATCGATTCCTTCCGGGTTTTCATCGCTTTTAAAATAAAAATATTCCAATTCCGGCCCGACGTACATCTTATATCCTTTTTCGGCGATTTTATTTAACAGCCGTTTGAGCACATAGCGGGGGTCCCCCTCGTATGGGGTCATATCCGGGTTCATAATGTCACAAAACATTCTGGCCACCGGTCTGTCCTCCGGACGCCACGGCAGCAATTGAAATGTGGTCGGGTCGGGCATGGCGATCATATCGCTTTCCTCTATCCGGGCAAATCCCTCAATGGAAGAGCCGTCAAACCCCATGCCTTCCATCATGCCGCTCTCCAGTTCGGTGGGTGTCACCGCAAAGCTTTTGAGCATGCCCAGAACATCCGTAAACCAGAACTGGATAAAACTGACATTATTATCTCTGACAAATTTTAAAACTTCCTCTCTGGCCATACAACTATTGCAACTCATTGATCATCCTCCTAAGTGAATGTTTTTTTATCGGCTTAAAGGCTCTGACCGCCTGTTGGGCGAAGTACTTTTGAAAAATGTTCAGCTTTGTTCAAGTTCAAGGAAGACAAAAATATTAATCTCGGGAATACCTAGTGTATTTGGAGGATTAAAATTTGAGCCTGTTGACAAATTCCGACCAACGGGCATGTCGAAATTGAGCAAAAGTGGGCATTTTGCAAAGGTCTTTCATATAAATCTTTTTATACGGGGTTCACCGGATTGTCAAAACTTTTCATTAAATTACGGTCGGATCGCCTGCGCCGGGTTCATGGTTACTTATTTTGGAAACTTTCATGATTGACATAGCCCATAAGTTTCTATAATTTTCACTGATATAACGACAACCCAAAAAGGATCCAAAAAAATGAGCAAGGTATTAATCATCGGTGCAGGAGGGGTAGGGAGCGTTGTAACCCATAAATGTGCCCAGGCACCTGAAGTCTTTTCTGAAATTATTCTCGCCAGCCGCACCATTGAAAAATGCGAAAAAATAAAAAATCAAATAAAACAACCCATCATCACTGCCCAGGTGGATGCGGACAATACGACCGATCTGGTTGCCCTGTTTCGCAAATTTTCACCGGATCTGGTCATCAATGTGGCGCTGCCTTACCAGGACCTGACAATCATGGACGCCTGCCTCGAAACCGGGGTGGACTACCTGGATACGGCCAATTACGAACCGCCGGATGAAGCCAAATTCTGTTACAAGTGGCAATGGGATTACCAGGACAGATTCAAACAGCGTGGCATAATGGCCCTGCTGGGATGCGGATTTGATCCGGGGGTAACCAATATATTCTGCGCCCATGCCCTGAAAAACCATTTTGATGAAATACATTCCGTTGACATAATGGATTGTAATGCCGGCGACCACGGCCACCCCTTTGCCACCAACTTTAATCCCGAAATCAATATCCGGGAAGTATCGGCCCGGGGCAAGTATTATGAAAACGGCCGGTGGATTGAAACCGAACCCCTTTCGGTGCACAAATCATTTGATTTTCCTGAAATCGGACCGCGTGAAATGTACCTCATGTATCACGAGGAGCTGGAATCGCTGGTCAAAAATATACCGACTCTCAAGCGCATCCGTTTCTGGATGACCTTTTCGGAAGCCTATCTCACCCATCTGCGGGTACTTGAAAATGTCGGCATGACCCGCATCGACCCGGTAAAATATGAGGGCCGCGACATCGTGCCCTTGAAATTCTTAAAAGCGCTCCTGCCGGACCCCGCTTCTCTTGCAAAAAATTACAAAGGTAAAACCAACATCGGCTGCATGATCGAAGGCGCCAAGGCAGGAAAGCCCTTAACATACTACATTTATAATATCTGCGACCATGCGGCCGCCTATAACGAAATACAGGCCCAGGCGGTTTCTTACACCACCGGCGTTCCGGCCATGATCGGCGCCATGATGATGCTCACCGGCGCCTGGCAAGGAAAAGGCGTTTTCAATGTGGAAGAATTCGACCCCACCCCGTTTATGCAAAAGCTGGGGGAACACGGGCTGCCCTGGACGGAAAAGTTCTTAAAATGAATTTCGATATCCACAAGATTCCCACCCCCTGTTATGTCTGCGATGAGGCGGCCCTTGAACGCAACTTAACGGTCCTGGATTCCGTCCAGAAAAAAACCGGCGCTAAAATCATCATGGCCCTCAAAGGGTTTGCCATGTTCAGCGTTTTTCCCCTTATCCGAAAGGTCCTCCAGGGGACAACGGCAAGTTCTTTGGATGAAGCCCGGCTGGGTTTCGAGGAGTTCGGAAAAGAGGTGCATGTCTGCGCGCCGGCCTATCGGGAAGATGAATTTAAGGAATTGCTGGGGTACAGCGATCATATCGTGTTTAATTCCTTCTCCCAGTGGAATCGGTTTAAACCGATCATACAAGCGGCCGGAAAACCAGTTCAGTGCGGCCTTCGCGTCAATCCGGAACATTCTGAAGTGGCCGTGCCCATCTACGACCCCTGCGGACCCGGTTCCCGACTCGGCATTACCCGGGCAAATTTCAAGCCCCAGGAGTTAGCCGGAATCAGCGGACTGCACTTTCATACCCTTTGCGAGCTCAATGCAGATGCGCTGCAGCGGACCCTGCCTGTTTTTGAAAAAAGGTTCGGCGAATTTTTAAGTGCTATGCGTTGGGTCAATTTCGGGGGCGGCCACCACATTACCCGCAAGGATTATGATGTGGCGCTTCTATGCCGGCTGATCAACGATTTCAAAACTCGCTATCCGCTCCAGGTGTATTTGGAGCCGGGCGAAGCCATTGCCTTAAACGCCGGCGTCCTGGTGGCATCGGTCCTTGATATCATCCATAATCAGATGGATATCGCCATCCTGGACACCTCGGCTGCAGCCCACATGCCGGATGTGCTGGAAATGCCCTACCGGCCGGAAATTGTGGGCGCCGGAAATCCGGGAGAATACCCCCATACCTATCGCCTGGGGGGCTTAACCTGCCTGGCCGGAGATATCATTGGCGATTACGCCTTCCCCGAACGCCTCAAAATCGGCTCGAAACTGATCTTTCAGGATATGGCCCATTACACCATGGTCAAGAACAATACCTTCAACGGCGTCCGCCTCCCCTCCATTGCCGTCGCCGACAGCGCCAGCAACATCCGCGTCGTCCGAAAGTTCGGATACGAAGACTACCGCAACCGCTTGTCTTAATATTACTCTCTTATCACCGGTTTAATTAAGGTAGCGATATCCAAAAGGTATCTCAAGTGGAAATAGTTGAATCAATCGGTATGTAGTGGCCAACTCATAGAAAGTCTGCCATTCCCTTACTAACCTTCTTCGAACCTTAATGCATTAAAACAAAACCGTCCCCTACCCTAATTCGCGTGGATCGTATTTAGGACATCCCGGTAACCGGCAATTTCCTGCTCAGAACGATTTTGAGGGGTCGTTTTTTTGGCAACCAGGTCCTTAATCCGCTCCAGGGGGGCGGTGATCCCTTCCAAGCGGTTGGAGGATTCCGTACTTTGTATAATTGCGGCCTGCCTGAGAGTTTCCAAAACCTGTGGGGATTGTTCCTTGTACAGATCCTGTTTTCCCTTATATTCCGCAATTCGGCGGATGGTTTGCAGAAGGTTATGGGTAATCGGTTGCTTTTTGAGGTATTCGGAATTTAACGATTGCATTTATCTACTCCAGCATAATACTTAGTTTTCCGGACTCCTTTACCTGCCCTTGGTGGTCGAGTCCTTCCAGGTTTGTCAGGAGCGTCTGAATCCAATTGACGACCAGCTTGTCCAGTCCCTTGCCCGCCTACTCCACTTCCAGAACAGGCAGATCGGTATAGCCGTAATTTTTGGCAAGTTCCTGGTCGATGAGGACTTTATTGCTTCATGGTAAAAGATCGCAAGTCGTTCTTGATATAGTATTTTGCGCCAAGTTTCGTTAAAAGGGTTTCCGCATCGAAGAGAAATTTGCCCCAGTCCACAGTCCGTTCATATGCTTTCATGTGGTTCAGCTTACCCACCTTCCAGAAATTCACATACGGGTGCGCCATGCGGATTACCGCAAGGGCCTGATCAGGACTGATCACCGGCTCAAGGCTGACCCACGTAAAAATACCCGCTTTATGAGCTGCTTTCAAAATGGTCGGCCGGTCGTCAATGGTCGAGGCGTTCGGCTCCCAATCCTTGCGTGTAGCATCATCAGCAAAGCACAGGGTAATGCCCAATTGCGTACGGGCAGTCTTCATCAGCCCTATGTCTTCCATGATCAGATCGGCGCATCCTTTGGTCAGCACCTGATTGTTCAGACTGTGTTTAGAGACAATTTCAAGAGCTTGCCTGGTCAGTCGTTCGGTTCGTTCAAGCGGCTGGTAAGGATCGCTTAAAAAACAAAACAGTATGGAGCGGGTATCTCCCTTTAAACGCTGAGCATCTTTTTCGAGGAGTCTTAAAATATCTTTTCGGGGCTCAGCATTTGCATGCCATTTTTCACCGGTTGTCCGCATGCATGCAGGCGCATAGCAATATCGGCAGCCATGCGTGCACCCTCGATAAAGGTTGCACGCAAGCTCCGAATACTCCCGCGCCCTTCCCCTGGGTTCATAAACAACATTCATGAAAGGCCTTCCCTCAAAAAATAACGAATTCTTTCCAGTTCCGATTTTTCCTACTGTAGAGATTGAATAATTAAGATTTAAGATGCAACCCTCCTACCCCACTGATCGTAGAAACTTAAAAATTTAACCTCGCCTTATGAGTTATTTAATAGTTTAAGAACGTCCCACCTGCCTTAATAGTTTAAGAACGTCCCACCTGCCTCAGTGATAGAGAAACTCCTGATCCGGTTGCTTGGGATCGAATCCGGCATTGACCTGATGAAAACGGTCCCGATACCAGCGAATGCTGCTTGGATGAAAAGCTTCCTTCAGCAGGGCTTTTTCAAACGGCTGGCTGTCCCAACGGTCGGCGGTGGCGTCACGCAGCAACCGTTCAATGTCCTGCATCTGGGCCTTGTAATCACCGCCACCTTTTCGCAGGAAGGTTCGCCGGATGTCACCGTCCAGATACACCGGCTTGCGGGTTCGATGATTCTCCGCGATGTGGAAGATCAAGACCGTCTTGCCGCTGATGTTCATTCGTTGTTCGGTCACCTCAACATCATGATTGACCTTCTTGTCGGCATGCAAGACGGAGAGAAAATCGTTTTGCATCTTATCCGGCCTCTCAACGCCGGTAATTTGGAATTCCTCGCCAGACTGTGAAACGCCGAACACCAGCCACCCGCCATGGGTGTTTGAAAAGGCTGAAACTGTTTCGAAGGCGGATTTTGGAACGGACGAGCGCGCCTCCTTGAACTCGACGTCCCTCAATTCACCGGCTTTGAGCAGCTTTTTCAGTTCCGCAATCTTCATCCCTGTCTTCCGCATCCATAAGTGGTTCTTCTTTTACACATTTGCGTTTATTCGTGTTCATTCGCGGTTTCGTACCAAGATTAACTTTATATACGTACTGAAAATGGTTCAATACCTATTAATTGGGTATTTTACCTATTTCTCCATTTTGCACTGTCAGCGATTTCATTTTTTACTCCAGCACGATCCGCACCTTGCCGGGTTCCTTGCCCTTGGTGAGTTCGTCCAGATATTCCTCGAACCGCTTTTTCATCTCCGCCGGTGTTACCGACGAGCCGCCGGAGAGCAAGGCCGCGCGCAGGTCGGCGATCCTGACCGGGACCTTCTGGAGACCGGAAAGCGCCTCGCCCAAAGCGTGGATGAAGTCCTGGTCAAGCTTGTCCGGCAAGGCCCGCTTCTTGATAAAGCCATTAACCAGCTTTTTTGGCTCGGGCTTGAGCAGGTTCAGGTTGCCCTTGGTGGTCGGGTCCTCCAGGTTGGTCAGGAGCGTCTGAGTCCAATTTACCACCAGCTTGTCCAGTTCCTCGTCCATACCATCCAGGAGTGTTCCGGCGGGAGCAGCGGGCGGTTCCGGACCGGGTTTAAAGTTGTAATTCGGGCAAACGGGCGAAGCGTTTAATTCCTGCTCAGTGAGAGCAAAACAGCTTTTCAAACCGGTGAGGCGATTCTGGGAATCGATCAGGTGCTGCCTGGGCATCAGCTCAACGGTGGAAAGTTTTTGCAAAACCTTAAGCCGCTCGTCGGTCATGAGCCTGGTCTTGCGCTTGTCTTCATTGACCCCCAGCCGCGCCTTGGCGTGCAGGGCCAAGTAAGTCTGCACATAGGATTTCTTAAGGTCGGTCAGTTTACGCTGGGTCTGCTGGCGAAAGGCGGGTGCACCGCGCTTGTCGGGCTCGCTGAGTTGGGCGAGTACTTCCGCACGAGCCTTTTTCACTTTGTCTATCCATGCATGTTCTGCGGGCAGCACCGCTTCAGCGGTGGAAAGGAACGACGCCTTGGAACCAAGATCTGTCACAAGTTCCTGAAGGGATTCGATCTCTGCCAGGGAATCAAGCCCGCTGCGATGGCTGTTCACCTCCTGGGCGTCGTAACGGAAGTTCTTGAGCTTACCGGGCGAATTAAACGCTTGAAGGCTTTCAAGAAAATACTTCAACCGTTCAAGTGCTGCGGACTGGGTGCTGAGTGCTGATTCGTCCAGAAGATTCTTCCCCCAGAAAACGATGCCTTGCTGCATGGACTGCTGGGCCATGACGACGCGTTCTACCAGTTTGCCGATGCGCGTCTGCATCTCGGTGACAGGGTCTGGATTTCCCTGCGTGACCAACTGGGCCATGCCGGGCGTGAGACCGAGCAGTTCGAACAGTGCCTTTAACGCAGGCAGGTTCCAGTCTTTGGGTCGCTCGATGTGCTTGAATTGGGTCAATTCGTCCACGCTGCATCCTGAAAGCTGGGAAAGCCCGGTGGCATCGAATTTTTTCCCAGGGATGGCCAGCACCAGATCACCGGAGTAGACCAGCGCCGCCAGAATGACTATCACCCATTCCGGTTCCAGCCGATACCGGTCCTTGTTCAGATATTCCAGGCCCTTATCGTCCTGGATCAGCTCGGAACGATTGACAACCTGGCCGTGGCCCTTCTTTTTTAGCAGGGCGATGATATGTTTGGCGTATTTCGATTTGTAAGGATCAAGCCGTTCCCCGTCGAGCAGTTCTAGGGCATCCAAAACCGCTGTTGCCTGTTTGGTGCGGTTTTGTCCGGCAATGGCGCGCAGGGCGTCCTGTGCGGCCTGTTCCCGGTTGATTCCGGTGATGAGTACCGAAAAAAAAGGGTATTCGGGCGCCTGATCCTGGAAATGAGCCTCCAAGCAAATTCCAGCGATGGTGTTTACAAGGTCCCGAAAATTGATGCGCTCATGGGCGCCGATACCGGAAAGTTCGCGAATCGATTTGCCTTTGGCCCATTCGGTGAGCGATTGGGTGCGCCCCTGGTAAGTGACCTCAAAAGCGGTTGCCGTATTCTTTTGCAGCCATTTGACAAGAACTTGCAGGAAATTAGATGCCTTGGATTCATAGTTTGATTTGGCTTGCCCGGATGATGTGGACGCCAAATCAAGAGCAGCGGCATAATTGCTTAGGGTGGAGCGAAATTCTTCATCTGAATTTGAAAGCCTTAAAAACAGTTCGTCGGATTTCTTCTCGTCTTTGAAGTGGGGCGGATCGAATGGTTGAATAAAATAGAGGTAAAAATCCCGTGGCGGGACTGCGGTGGATCGTTCGTTGGGCGCACCGAAAAAGAGATATCCCTGCCGCGCAGCCTTTCGCTCCAGCCATTCCAGCTCTTGCTGCCAGATTTTATAGCCGGTGACGTAAGTTTGGTCCGTGCACTCCATGACTCGCTTTAAAGCCTCGTAGTAATATCTATCGAGCTGAGACGTGTCGAGACTCTCAGCGCGCTTTTCGATCAGCGCGTCGAAATCGTCGGTTTTTTTCAAGTCAAGGTAGAATTGACGGTTATCCGGGTTGGAGGAGATGAACTGGCCGCTGACTGTTTTATGGATTTCTCGAAGGACAGTTTCCACCTGGGAGAGCAGATCATCAGCCGGGTTGCCGCCTAAATCCTCGATGCCAGGCTGATAAAGGCATAGCCCGTCCCGAAGCTCTTCGGCTGTCGCCCCCAACGTGGCATAGATATCGCCGGTAGTAAGCCGGTGAATCGACAGGGCATGGATAAGCCGCAATGCCATGGGTTTGTATGCCGGACGCGTAAAGACCTGCTGGATGCGTGATTCCAACACCTGGCTGCAGTCGATGACCGCTCTGATATCAGGCACCGCCCGGAATGACGGGTTTTCTCGAAGGTTCGTCCAATAGGAATCATAAGCGATGAGGCCCGGCCGGTCATCCGGCAGTTCCTGGCCAAGCAGCTTCTTCATGGCCAAAGACAAGGTCTTCAGCACTTCGCGTTTCTCCACCACGGTGACTCTCTCGAATGTGTCGACGTAGTCGGGATGAACCGGAAAGAGGCGGACAAACTCATCCATGCGCTCATTCATGTGACCGTAGAACTTGCCAAATGGCGTGAGGTATTTACGTATCTTGGTCTGCTGCTCGCCGTTTTTTTTAAGCAAACGCTCGGCCACCACGAATTTGACGTCTTTGCGGGCGATAAGAATCTGCTCGAACCGATCCCTCACTCTGCGGATGCTATCGGCTACAAAGGAGAACCTCGGGCTGTCGAAGATGGCCTCCTGGATACCGGCTATGAAACGAAAGCGCAGGTCTTTGCAAACCTCGCCGATTTCTCTGAGAAAGTTCAGATCCAGGATCAGCTCATGATCCTTGCGGGAGCGCAGGTAATCAAGCAACTCGTCTACTGCTACGTCCCAGAATGAGTGACCCCGCAAATCCCGCAGTAGTTTAACCCGCCATCCCGTGACCCAACTATCCCGCCAAAAAAAACCAAGAAATATCCCGTCCTGTTTGATAAGGTATCCCTCCCATAAAAGAGCGTGCCTTTCACGAAAAAAACACCTTAAACAGGAGGGATACCCAGATGCCGCCGACAGCGACACTTGAGGACATTAAAGCACATCAGGAAAAAGTAGAAAAGGATAAAATCACCCCTGACAATTTATCCCCGTGCCCACGCTGCAGTGTTGAATCGGTGTTTTTCAAGATTCATGCATATCGCGAGCGGCGGTTTTTGATCATCGTAAAGATGTTGATCG
>JARGFK010000014.1 GCA_029211065.1 Desulfobacterales bacterium | reverse complement strand
CCAGCAACAGGGTGTCTTGGCTCCTCCATAACCGCATACTACACCATGTGGTCGGTTGAGTAAAGTGCATACCCACTTAGTTTTAAAAGATAAGAATCAAAGATTTGCGTTGAATTCGTGTTCGGGATTTAGTAAGTTAATCCCTGAATTTTGCACCAAATTGCTCCTAAACGCACATAGTAACCATGGAACCTTATAACTACAGAGCTGAAAAGGAGTCTAAAAACACCTTGTTTTTACCAAATGGGTAAAATTCCATTTTTTTAAAATACGCAAACACAGAATAGACAGGGCTTTCCAGCCGCCTTCTCAGGGCCAATAAAATCAGGGCTTTACAAATAGTCGAAATTCGACAGGTTTACAACCATTTGATAATTTAACTAAAATTATCCGTGCAAAAATTTTCGGATCTTCTCCAAATTAGTTGGAGTCAAAAAAGGTAAAATAGTGGGCCAGCAACCAAAACAGAATGGGCATCCGGTACCTCTAAAGGGTATTTGTTTAATCTGCAAAGAAAAACAATATCCAAAGGAGGCCCGCAATGTCCGTACCCACTATAGCACCTTATTTTCCCTTTCGTCGAATCAAAATTATCAACCAGGACGTTACGCCCGACGCCGATGCGGCTCATATCCAGATTCAACCCGACAAGCGGTTTGTACCGATTTGCCATGGGTGTGGTTTCACGGCCGCCGCCGTTCACAGCTGGACCCGGCGCCGGGTCAGAGATCTGAACATAGCTGCGGCCCAAGTATGGCTCGACTGCCGCTACCGCAAAATATTTTGTCCCCACTGCCAGGGTATCCATATCGAAGATCTGGAACTTTTTCATCCGTACTTACGTGTAACCTGCCGGATGGCCCGTTACATATACCAGCTCTGTCAATATATGACCGTTTCGGAAGTGGCCCGGCACTTGGATCTGGATTGGAAAACGGTCAAGGACATCGACAAATATTATTTGGAGCGCGACTTTGGCCAGCCGGATTTAAACGGACTGAGCATTCTGGCCGTGGACGAGATCTCCATACGCAAAGGCCACCGCTATCTGACCGTCGTGCTGGATTATCGTAGCGGGCGAGTGGTCTTTGTCGGAAAAGACCGCAGGGCTAAAACGTTGGAGAGCTTCTTCGACCAGCTCAACGACCAGCAGCTTGACGGCATCAAAGCCGTGGTGATGGATATGTGGAATCCGTTCATCAAGGCCGTTAAAAAAAAGTGCCTCAAGCGAAAATCGTATTCGACCTTTTCCATGTGGTCGCCAATTTCAGCCGGGTTATCGATAAAGTACGCAATAGCGAGTATCGAAAAGCCGGCAAAGCCGATAAGGCCGTTTATAAAGGCAGCCGGTATCTGTTGTTAAAGAACCGTGAAAATATCAAAACTCAGGAGCAGCGACAACACCTTAAAGAACTGCTTGAGCTTAACGAAACCATCAATACGGTCATGATCCTCAAGGACAAGCTCAAAGACATCTGGACTTATCGATCAAGGCCCTGGGCGACCAAGGCGCTGGACTCGTGGTGCGCATTGGCCCAATCCTTAAACAATCGCTCTGTGAATGCCTTTACCCGGATGCTGAACCGATATCGATATGGCATTCTAAATCACTGCGCCTACCCGATCAGTACCGGCAGACTCGAAGGGGTTAATAACAAAATAAAGGTCATTAAGCGTAAAGCTTATGGATTCCATGACCTGCGGTACTTTACGTTGAAAATTTATCAAAGTTTCTCCAACTAATTTGGAGAAGAACCAAATTTTCTTGCACGAGATTTTATAAAACAATGCAAAATTCAGGTAATCATATGAAAAAAATTTCTCATGACATAAAAGACGAATCAATAGAAGCTAAAGTTCGTTGGTTCCGATCCCTTCCTCTGTCCGAAAGGATGGAAATATTCTGCAGCTACACGGACCTGGCCTTGGAAATAAAACCTGATTTGGCAGGAAAGAAAGATGCTCAACCGGTTAAAGGACGTGTTCTCATCCTTCAAGAAACATGAAGTCAAATATGTTGTTATCGGCGGTATCGCAGCTGTCCTTTATGGAATACCCAGAGCGACATTTGACTTAGATGTACTTATCGAATCCACCCCCGATAATGCTCAACGCCTGATCGATGCCCTCTTAGACGCCGGTATGGGCACAGCAGCACTTACCAATGCAGATGACATCCTATCGAATGAAATAACCATCTTTAAAGACCGAGTTCGCATTGACGTTCAGACATCGACCCCCGGCTTGCTTTTCCATGACGCTTGGAGTCATTGCACGGTAATGGAATATCAGGGACAATCATTTTACGTTGCCTCGCGCGAAGATTTAATTTCCTCAAAAAAGGCTTCAGGTAGAGAAGTGGACCTTGAAGATGTAAGATTGTTACAACTTCCATCCGAAACGGATGAAGCATAAAATTTCATTTGTTACACCAATTTAGGGACGGTCTTGAGACTAGGCGTTTCTTTCAAACCTCATAAGGCCAAGGACGCTTCATATGCCTCGTAAAGCCCGCATCGACGCTGCCGGCGCCCTGCACCACATCATCTGCCGCGGCATCGAAAAGACCGACATTTTTAGGGACGACATCGACAGGAACAATTTTGTCGATCGCCTCGGCCAAATCCTATCTGAAACCAACACCCCCTGTTTTGCCTGGGCGCTGCTGCCGAACCACTTTCACCTGCTGCTCAGAACCGGCGAAACCCCGACCTCTATAATTATGAGACGCCTTTTAACCGGTTATGCAGTCAGCTTCAATCGGCGGCACCAGCGGCATGGCCATCTGTTTCAGAATCGATTCAAGTCGATACTATGCCAGGAAGATTCCTATCTTTTGGAACTCGTGCGATACATCCACCTCAACCCGCTGCGGGCAAAAGTCGTAACGACTCTTGAGGAGTTGGATCGATTCCCCTACTGCGGTCATAGCAGCCTGATGGGCTACGAAAAGAACCGGTGGCAGGATGCGGGCTATATTTTATCTTTTTTCGGCAAACGCGTGACTGCATCACGCAGACAGTATCGGAACTTCGCTTCAAAGGCTGTCGGCCTTGGACGGAATGCGAACTTAACCGGCGGCGGGCTGGTGAGAAGTTCCGGCGGCTGGGAGCGTCTCAAATCATCTCGAAGAAGACGGGTGCACTTGAAAGGCGATGAACGGATATTGGGCGACAGTGATTTTGTCGAATCGGTGTTGGACAAGGCGGAAGAAAAGATGGTGCGAAAGTACCGGCTTGCTGATCGCGGTTATGACTTTGATACAGCGGTTCATCGCACTGCCGAGTTGTTTGAAATGAGTGCCGGAGAGATCCTGCTGCCGGGCAAACAGCCAAATCGCGTCAAAGCCCGTAGCCTGCTGTGTTTCTGGGCAGTAAAAGAACTCGGCATCAGCAGCCTTATGGTGGCCGCAAAGCTGGGGATCAGCCAGTCGGCCGTCAGCCGGGCGGTGCAACGGGGAGCGCAGTTGGCGACTGCAAATAATTTTCCTTTAGAAAATGACTAGAAACGCACAATTTCATGACCGTCCCCTCTTTTTCCTAAAAGCAATGAGACCATCTTGGCAAACAGGACTTTTCCCGAATTAGTTTTATTTGCTTTTTTGGTTATTATCTATTAATAATACTATAAATAAGTTAGCTCGCTCCCATGCTTGAATTGAACCATTACGGAGGGGAAATGGACCCGCAGCATCCACCTGACAGATTTAACAATCGGGGGTTTACGCTGATTGAAATAATGGTCGTGATCGTTATATTGGGCATCCTGGCCGGACTCATCGTTCCCCGGATCATGGGCCGCCCGGATGAAGCCCGGCAGATGAAGGCCAAAATCCAGATTGAAAGCATCGAAACCGCCCTGAAACTCTATAAGCTCGACAACGGATCCTATCCCGGAACGGAACAGGGGCTGCAGGCACTGGTGGAGCAGCCCGCCACCGGCAACATCCCCGCCAAATGGCGGGAAGGCGGATATCTGGAAAAAGGCAAGCTGCCCAAAGACCCCTGGGGAAACGATTTTGTGTATCTGTCCCCCGGCGTTCACGGCGAGTTTGATATTGTTTCATACGGCGCCGACGGCGTCCCCGGCGGTGACGGGAAAAATATGGACATCAATAGTTGGGAAATTGAATAGCCCTTGGACGCCTTTCGAAAATCCCGTACGCGGGGGGACCTGGGGCATCCTCGACTTTTGCAACAACAGGGTAGCCTTTCCTCAATACGGTTTTATCATCCATACCCGAATGCCTCTAACGAAAAAAAACAGCGGTTATACGCTGATTGAACTGGTGGTGGTCATCTCGCTCATCAGCATCATGTTGTTTTTTGCCATTCCCCGGTTTCACGACACGGTCTTAACCGACAATACCAAAAAATTTTCCCGCTGGCTCATTACCACAGTCCGAAGTTTAAAAGCAGCGGCAGTCCGCGATCAGAAACGTTACAATTTAAATGTCGATCTTGATGCCGGCAAATTATGGGTAACCAGCGACGGCATGTCTGAAGAAGAACGCCAAACGGCCGAGAATGCCGGTTACAGTCTTCCGGAGGATGTCCGTATTATCGACATGGAATTTCCGTTTAAGGGAAAAATCACCGGCGGGCAGGTTGAAATCAGCTTTTACAAGGCCGATTATTCCGACAAGGTCATGATCCATATTGAAAACAGCAGCCGCAAGCAAATGTCATTTTTAATCGAACCGTTCCTCTCCGGAGTCAAACTCTATGAAAAATACGTCGGATTTGAAATCTGAGCGCGTATTCCCGGGGGGACCCGTTTACTTTCGATCCTGCCGGGGATTTACCCTCCTTGAAATCATGGTGGCGGTGGCCATCATGGCGATCGTGCTGATCAGCGTTTATAAACTGCATGCCCAGACCATTTCCATGAACGGCAGCGCCCGTTTTTACACGACAGCGCCGCTCCTGGCGCAACGCACGGTGGCAGAAATTGGAGCGTTTCCCGACAGTCGGCGGGTATCTGTAGCCGGTGATTTCGGGGATGAATTTCCCGGGTACAGCCGGCAGGTCTCTATCGACGACGTCAGCACTGAGATATTCGGCAGCGCCGCCAAGGATTTAAAGAAAATAGAGGTGACAATATCGTTTAACCGTAACGAATTCGTTTATACATTAAGAACTTATTCAATATTGCAGGAACCATAGAAGCTATCTCAAAAATGCCTTTTGGCCCAATATCTGCGTTGGGTTCTCGTTTCAAGTCCTCGACATACTTGAGTATGCGTGTCGAAGATCCCGACAACAGGCGGGGCGGGTTGAAACTCGGCCCCGCCTTAATCTTGAACCAAAATTCTATTTTTGAGATGGCTTCTAATACATATTTTCATAAATACGTTAACGTTCTAAAATCCCTCCCGTCCTCCCTTTGTCAAAGGGGGCAAGGGGGATTTTTCAGGAAGGTGTCATAAAATATGGGTTGTAGAATACATAAGCGAATTTACGAAAGCGTGTACTTGGCAACTATGCCGACACCCGGACGTTTTAATCCGAATTTTCTCAAAAGAAAAAAGAGTTGCTCAAGAGGGTTCACGCTTGTCGAAATCTTAATATCGATCTTCATCTTCAGCGTGCTCGTAACGACGATTTTCGGTTCCTATAATTTTATATTTTCTTCGACCGACGCTTTGGACAGCGGCATGGCAGTATACGAACCGGCCCGCAATTGTCTCAACCGGATGACTTTTGATCTGCAGGCTGTCTATGTCACATTCCCACCGGCATACACCCCGCCGGGGCCGGACGCATCCTCCGATATCTATCGCTTTTTTGCTGAAATGGATACTATTGGCGGTACATCCTTTTCCAGGCTTCGATTTACTTCGCTGGCGCATGTCGCTTTTGAGAAAAACCGGCAGGAAGGCATTGCTGAAATCGTTTATTACGTTCAGCCCGGCGATAACGGGACGTTTATCCTGCGCCGCTCCGACACCCTCTATCCGTATGAACCCTTCCGGGAAAAACACAGCGATCCGGTTTTATGTGAAAATCTCAAATCTTTGAAATTCACCTATTACGACGCTGAAGGAGCCGACACTGATCATTGGGATTCCGATTCCGACGAGTATAAATACGCCACTCCCCGGGCGGTCGGCATTCAGCTTGAACTCGGCAACGGATCATCTTCACAGCAGTTTGCAACTCTGGTGACCCTGCCGGCATACCGGCTAAAATCGGAATAAGATTTGAAAATGAAGAAAACCGTATGGTCGAATAACCGCGGCATCGCCCTTTTGATTACCATCAGCATCATTACGGTGCTTATTGCCGGGGTGCTGGAGTGGAACCGCAAGGTGCGCACATCCGTGGTGGTGTCGGCCACCGCCCGCGACCGGGTGACCCTGTCATACATGGCAGCTTCGGGGGTCCATGCCGCCATGGCCATGTTGATTAAAGATAGAACAGATTCGGACCCGGACTCCCTGCAGGAAGACTGGGCCAATCCTGAAAAAATAGATGAAGCAATCCGTCAAATCCCATTTGAAAATGGCGCCGTTACGTTTAAAATAACCGATGAACGCTCTAAAATCCAGATCAACGCCCTGGTTCAATTTCCCGAAGGGCAGCAGTTCAACGAAGCCCAACGGGAGCTGTGGGACCGGTTTTTAAGGCTTCTCCCCGCTCCGGATAGTTACCAGGAAGATACGGATCCCAACGCGATTATCAATTCCATCAAGGACTGGCTCGACTCGGGCGATGATGAGGCCATCACCGGCCTGAGCGGCGCCGAATCCGGATATTATCAGGGACTACAGCCGCCCTATCCTTGTCGAAACGGACCCTTTTATCATCTGGGCGAGCTTGCGCTCGTCAAGGGGGTGACAACGGACCTTTTAAATGGTGCCGGGGGGATACCCGGAATTTCCCAGTATGTAACGGTTCATGGCATCACCAGCACGGAAGAAAAAAAAATCACCTTTGAGGGTAAAATAAATATCAATACCGCAGAGCTTCCGGTCTTGACGGCCCTGCTGCCGGCCGACAGCGGGGAAATTGCCCAGGCTATTTATGACTATCGTCTGGAAACCAATGATCAGGCATATATTCACGATCTTTCAAGACCCGACTGGTATCAGAATGTTCCCGGCGCCGGTGGTATTCAAATCGACCCCGACCTGATAACCACCCAAAGCGACATCTTCAGAATTGATGCCGACGCCAGCCTGCAGGACATGAAAATCAGGGTGACCGCCGTCGTAGAGAGGGAAAAAGATAAAAAAACCGGGCGCTGGGTATGTAGCGTCTTGAATTGGCAAACAAAATAATATATATGGAATTACATGAAATTTAAACCCTGCAGTTCTATAAACCATGTGACAAGGTTTGGAAATGAGCAGAAAAATTCTGGGGCTCGATATCCGTAAAGAGGCCGTAACCGCTGTTTTGCTGCAAAGCAAAATAAAGGGGATGTCCATCGAAGCACACGCGTACAGCCCCATATCGGAACCGAATGGAATAAAACAGGGTGTTTCCGATTGCATCAGCAGCCTGATGAAACAGGCGGACATTTCCGGCGCCAGCTGTATCGCCGCCTATCCTTCCGAAAACATATTTTACCGGAACATTCGCGTCCCTTTTAAGGCGCCCAAAAAAATAAAGCAGATCCTTCCTTATGAGCTTGAGCCCACCTTACCGCTCCCTGTGGAGGACCTGATTATCGACTTTCACATACCCGGTTTGAGCAATCAAAACAGTCATTCGGGCCTCCTGGCTGCGGCAGCAGAAACATCCGAACTGAAATCATTCATGCAAACACTCGCCGAGTCTAAACTGGTTCCGACGGTGCTGGCTGCGGGCGGCTATAGCACGGCGTTTCACGTTGCCAGAACAAAAAAGATTCCGGATGTCTGTTTGTTTATAGATATGGGGCTCAAAAATTGCGGACTTTTTGTGATCATTTCAGGCTGGGTCTGCTACGCCCGCTCTTTTTCATTGCGCACCGGGAGTTCAGATAGGGCCACCCTTATTTGCAATCACGCCAAGCAGACCCTTGCCGCTGTAAAAGAAATTCTACAAATGGAGATTATTGCCGGCGGTGTTTTGATAACGGGTTGCGGAGTGGAAGATAAATCCATTTTAGGCAATATTGCCCAAAACCTGGAAATTCCCGTTACCGCTATGGACCTGGCAAGGCTGTCGGACGTGACCGTAAAAAATATTGCTGTGAATGAATGGAAGCCGCTTCGGATGGACAATGCCTTGGCGCTGGCCCTCAATGACCTCGAAAGTCTTCCGGTTTTAAATTTTCGCAAAGGCCCCTTTGCTCCCAGGAAACTCTGGGTTGAGCACAAAAAATATTTCATTCAGACCGGGATACTGGCTGGTGTAATTGCATCCTTTGCCTTTATGGATATCGTTATTGACAACTATTTCATGGGTAAAAAGGTAGACCGGCTGAATGCCCAGACAACCCAAATTTTTAGATCGACCTTCCCGGATATCCAGAAGATTGTGGACCCGGTGCAGCAAATGCGGGTGGAAATTCAAAACACGAAAAAACAAACCATTTCCACTGAATCTCCGCAAAAAAACGTCCGCAATATTGACATCCTCTATGACATCAGCACGTTGATTCCCGATGATGTGGATGTTGAATTGAATCGGATTGTGATTGGACCGGGCAGTGTCCAAATCTCTGGTTATACGGACACGTTTAATTCGGTAAACAATTTTCAGCGAAAGCTGCAGGGCGGCAAACTTTTTAAAACGGTCACGATCAATTCGGCCAATATTGAAAAAACAGAAAACCGGGTAAATTTTAAATTGAACCTCCAGCTTTGATGGTCTCGTAAAAAGTCGAAAACGAGCTTTTATCGTCATTCCCGCGAAAGCGGGAATCCAGTAATTTCAGATGGTTCTGGATGCCTGTCTTCGCAGGCATGACGCAATTTAGGACTTTTTACGAATGTGTCAGCTTTAGGCGGGAGCGTTATGCAAAGGCCTCCCGGGATGATGCAGCGCAGCATGTTGGAACACCTGATAAAGTAACGGCAACACGATATGAAGGCAACACTCAATAAACGCGAAAAATATGCAATCGGCGCCGCCGCTGCTTTTTTATGTCTGTTTATCATCGTACAGTTTGTTCTTTTCCCCATGATCGACAAACGGGACCGCCTCAACAGGCTGATTAATGTAAAAACAAAGACAATAGAAGAAATGCTGGCACTCAAATCCGAATACGATACCGTCGTTGCCCACATCGATTTTTCAAAAAGTCGGCTGTCGAAAAGACAAAAAGGATTTACCCTTTTTTCTTTTTTGGATGAACTCGCCGGTGAAACCAATATCAAAAATAAAATAAAATACATGAAGCCGTCCAGCACCTCCCAGAAGGACGGTCCCCTTAAACTGTCACTGGTGGAAATGAAGCTCGAAGCGGTCACTTTAAAACAGCTGACCGCCTATCTGCATCGCGTTGAAACTTCGGAAAACACCGTGTTTGTCAAGAGAATCAGCATATCAAAAGCAGACAAACCGCCGGGAACGATCGATGCCGTCTTGCAGGTGGAAACCTACGAGATTTAAAATTTGAGACCGTTGTGCCGTCTTTTCCGGCATCAAGGATAGAGACCATGACACCGAACAAAATTCGTTTTTTTTATATCCTTTATATTGTGGCAGTCACGGCTTTCTTTCTTTACTGGCTGTTTCCCGATAGCGCCGTCCGGAGCTATTTGAGTTTCAGATTAAAAAGCGCCAATCCGGATTTTAATTTGACCCTTGTTCAGGCAAAACCGACCTTTCCGCCGGGCCTGAAGTTGGAAAAGATGAATATTTCCCACAAAAACATGCCGGTTCTCGATATTGCCGAACTCAAAATCGGGCCCGACTTAAGATCCTTATTCAGTCCAGGGAATACGTTCCTTTTCAAAGCTGACCTTTACGGCGGAACGATCAAAGGCCGACTCGATCTGAACCCGAAAGCGCCGAATCATGCGGTTGTATTGAATTCTGCCATAACCGGCATTCAGATCGGCAGCAGTGCCGGTTTAGAGCGTCTGCTCAAGCGAAAAATATCCGGCACGCTCGGGGGAACCGTTCAATTTGAAAGCCGCGAAGGAGGCGCCGGAGTTGTATCGGCCGGGTTGAACCTTTCAGATGCTAAAGTTGAAATCCTGGCGTCTGTTTTTGGCATGGAGCACCTGTCATTTAAGAATATTTCCGCCGATATCACGGCCGCGGGGAAAAATGTCCGGATTAAAACGGGCATCATCCGAGGGGACCAAATTGACGGGAAATTTAACGGAACGGTTGAATTAACGGAGCCAATCAGCAAAAGTATTTTAGACCTGTCCGGATCCTTCAGACCGCATCACCAATTTCTGGCGGATCTAAGGAAAAGGCTCCCGGTGAATTTTTTGTCTAAAAAAAGAACCGATAACAACGAATTCCCGGTTCAGTTTGCCGGAACTATCGACAGCCCTGTGTTTTCCCTGAATTAGAGCAACATTCTTTCGGCTGTCTTGACGAAACCAGATGAAGCGATATATCACTTTAATAAATCTTATCTTAATTGCAATTGTGATCCATTATGGCGTAAACAGCTTCTATAAGATCGCAATCCTAAAATTGGATGTCTCCGACGTTGCCGCAGCAGCCCGCAAAAAGACATCTCCGGTTGAAAGTGAGGCCTTCCAACCCATGGCCTACTATCAACCCATTTTTGAACGTCATCTTTTCGGCAAAGAGCCTGAAACAAACCTCAAGCCGGAACAGATTCAAATCGACGCGCTGAAACAAACGGAGCTTAAGCTTAAACTCTGGGGAACCGTCATCGGCGGCAATAACCAGACGTATGCGGTAATTGAATCCGACCGGGCGGGTCAGAATCTTTACCGTGCGGGCGATGCGATTCAAAATGCCACCATAAAAATGATTTTAAGAGAAAAGGTTGTTTTAAATATAAACGGTCAAGACGAAATTCTGGAAATGGAAAAGCTGCTGGCTGCCACCGGCGCCAGACCGTCCCCAATCCAAACAGCGGTTTCAGTGCCCCAGAACATCTCAATTAATCGTTCCCAGCTCGAAGGTGCAGTTCAAAACCCGAATCAACTGTTACAGGAGATTAGAATACGCCCCCATTTTGAAAAAGGAAAACTGGACGGTTTAACCATTACCGCGATCAAACCCGATTCCATCTTCAGGAAAATGGGGCTGGTCAGCGGCGATATTCTCACCAGTGTCGATGGCGAAAAAATAGAATCGATGAACGATGCCCTCAAATTTTACGAAACCATCAAATCCGCCTCGGCCGTAAAACTGGATATCAAGCGCAGAGGCCAGATGCAAACCATAAACTACAATATTGAGCCGTAATAATGATTGAATTCAATATAAAAAGTTTCAGAAAACTTTTTAAACACAGGATTGAAAAATGAACCCATACTGCCGCCGCCTAAAAACAGCATGTTGCCTGTTGGCCTTATGCGCAATGCTGCTGACACTCGCATTGCCGTCACCCACAGGGGCCCAGGCAACTGTTCCTTCGACACCACCCTTACCGACAGGGGCTCAGTCTGCTGTTCCACCAACGCCGCCGTCTCCGCAACAGCCGGTTGTACCCGATAAAAACAGCGCGGATCGATTCGTCACCATTGATTTCAACAATGTCGATATCACGGTCTTTATTAAATTCATCAGCGAACTGACCGGGAAAAATTTTGTCGTGGACAATCGGGTAAAGGGGAATGTTACCATTATCTCCCCTGCTAAAATATCTCTCCAGGAAGCCTACAAAGTCTTTGAATCGGTTTTGGAAGTTCACGGCTTTGCCGCCGTACCGGCCGGCGAAGTGACTAAAATCATACCGGCCCCGGATGCGCGCACCAAAAACATTGAGACCAAGTTGCGCGAAGAAGCCGCTTCTCCGGATGATAAAGTTGTGACCCAGCTGATCCTGCTAAAATATGCCGACCCCGAGGATATCAAGCGATTATTTGCCCCTTTAATATCCAAAAACAGCGTCATCCTGGCCTATCCCCCCACCAACATGCTCATCGTTACGGATGTATATTCCAACATCCAGCGACTGATTCATATCTTGAAAGCCATCGACATTACCGGCATCGGCCGGGAAATTTCCGTCATTCCCCTGGAATATGCCGACGCTGCAAAGATAGAAAAAACCCTCGCAACCATTTTTAAAACCCCCCGGAGACCCCAACAGAAAGGCGCACCGGAAACGACCCTCCAACTGGTGGCCGATGAGCGCACCAACACCCTGGTGCTGCTTGCCAGCGAAGATGACACCCTCCGGATTAAACAGCTCATAAAGCTGCTTGACAAGGAAATCCCGAGGGGAAAAGAAAATATCCGCGTCGTCTATCTGGAAAATGCCACGGCTGAAGAACTGGTCAAAGTCCTCCAGGAAATTCCCAAAAAAAAGGATGCGCCTGCCCAAGGGAAACCGAAATCCCCGGTGATTTCCGAAAAAGTCAAGATGACGGCCGATAAGGCCACCAACAGCCTGATCATCATGGCGGAAAAAGATGATTTTGCAATCATCGAAGAGGTCATCAAAAAACTAGATATCCCCCGTGCAATGGTTTATATTGAATCGCTCATTATGGAAGTCAATACTTCTAAGGATTTCCGCCTGGGAACCGAGTGGACTGTTGGGGGAGACACCAAATATAGCGGCCGAAGCGCAGCTTATGGCGGAGGATTCACAGGGGGGCCATTGGGAGGAGATCCCAGCACTATCGTCAGCACGCCCCTGCCGCCCGGGTTTTCTTTAGGCGTCCTGGGGGAAACGATCAGTATCGGCACCGGGATAGGAACCATATCTTTCCCCAGCATTGCAGCCGTGATCCAGGCATACAAAACGGACAAGGATGTTCACATCATTTCCACTCCCCAGATTCTCACCACGGACAACCAGGAAGCCAAAATCAGCGTCGGCAAGAATATCCCTTTTCAAACCCGATCAGCCGCTGAAAACGCTGCTGAGACCTATAGTTCCTTTGAGTATCGGGATGTTGCCAAGATATTAAAGATAACACCGCAAATCAGCAAAGACCGACAGGTTCGTCTGAACATTTCTTTAGAGGTCACCAGTCTGGAGTCAACGACTGATTTTCGCCCCACCACATTAAAGCGAACGATTGACACCACGGTCATTGTCAAAGACAACAACACCGTTGTTATCGGCGGCCTGATTGACGACACAACTACCAATACAGAAACCAAAGTTCCTTGTCTGGGTGATGTCCCCTTAATGGGGTGGCTGTTTAAATCCGCATCCAACGCCAACGAGAAAACCAACCTTTATGTATTTTTAACACCCAGAGTGATCAAAAGTCCGGCTGAAGCGGAAGCCATATACCAAATCAAAAAAGAGCAGCTTGATAAAATCGAAGAAGGCAACATCAAATTATACGAAAAAAATAAAAAAGAAGTCGGCACCGGTTCTGCCAAATAGGGCCGAAACGCATATTTTCTATATCTGTTTACCCTTTGATTAAGTGTTTCGACCTAAGCCCTTCGGCCCTGATCCTCATGGTCGATAGGCCCGCCGAATGTGGCGGCAAGGGAATTTTATAACAGCCTGAAATCTTCCTTTCAGGGGCCGGCATAAAGGGGGGGAAATCCCTTTTTGCTCAAGGCTAAAAAGATGCAAAGTTTAATTATGGGCAAACAACTTTTGGAAATACTGAATAATACCGCCGGCGTTACGCAGGAAAATTTAGCCGAGGTTCAAAAGCTGAGCGATGATAAAGGCGGCAGAATCAGCGATCTGCTGATCAAAAGAAAAATGATCACTGAAAAGCAGCTCCTTGAAGCGTTGAGCATTCAGTATAACATGCCGTTTATGCCGGTCCTTCCCTTGAACAACATCAGAAACGATTTTACCCAGCAGGTGCCGATACAGTTCTTGAAAAAATACATGATGGTCCCCCTCGGCAACACTGTCGGGCTACCTGAAACAGACACCCGTCCCCGGCCCACGGACGCCTACGGCGATATCAGGCCGCCGGGCAATGCCGCCTATATCATCGCCATAAACGACCCGATGCACCTGCAGCCCCTGGATGACCTGGCCAGAATTTTGAAAATAGACGATTATCAGGTCGTCCTCTCGGCAAAAGACGCTATTTTGTCCGTCATCAATTTGTCCTATGATCAGAGCGGCGATTCAGCTGAACAGCTGGTCCAGGACATGGAAGAAAACGGCCAAACCATCATCAATGTAATGGATGATACGACCGACCTGCTGGATGATACCAGCGATGCCCCCATCATCAAACTGGTGAATCATATTATTTCACAATCGGTAAAAGCACGCGCCAGCGACATCCATTTTGAGCCCTACCAGGACCAGTTCATGGTCCGCTATCGCGTGGACGGTATTCTCTACGACCTGCTGACGCCACCGAAATGGATACAGCCCGCCTTGATTTCGCGGATCAAGGTCATGGCCAAAATGAATATCGCTGAAAAACGGCTGCCCCAGGACGGCCGCCTGGAAGTCAAAATCGGCGATCAGGATATTGACGTTCGCGTTTCCACCATTCCGACATCTTTCGGCGAACGCCTGGTGCTGAGACTTCTCAACAAATCCGGTTCACTCTTAAAACTGACGGAAATAGGCCTTTCACCTGAAAGGCTATCGCTGCTTCAGGATCTGGTGCATTCCCCCAACGGCATCATACTGGTCACCGGGCCCACCGGAAGCGGCAAAACAACCACCCTGTATGCCATTTTAACTTCCATCAACACACCGGAAATCAACATCATAACCATTGAAGATCCCATTGAATATAAAATCAAAGGCATCAGTCAGATACAGGTCAACCCCAAGATCAGCCTGACGTTTGCCAGAGGCCTCCGGTCCATTGTCCGGCAGGACCCGGACGTTGTTCTAATAGGCGAAATAAGGGATCATGAAACCGCCGAGATCGCCGTTCAGTCCGCCCTGACCGGGCATCTCGTCTTTTCCACCCTTCATACCAATGACTCCGCCAGTGCCATCACCCGCCTGGTGGATATCGGCGTAGAGCCTTTTTTAATATCATCATCCGTGATTGCAGTGATCGCCCAGCGGCTGATTCGTGTCCTCTGCAAAGAATGCAAAGAAGCGTATCTGCCGGACGAAATCGCTATGAAAGGCATGGATATTGATCCCGGCCAGATTAAAAATAAACCGATATACAGGGCCAAGGGATGCCCGCACTGCCTCCATACCGGTTACCGCGGGCGGATCGCGATTTTTGAAATTCTGGTTTTAAATGAAGCGCTCAGAAGCCTGGTGCTAAAAACCTTTGATTCAAACTTAATCAAAACCGAAGGGTTAAAACATAATCTGGTAACCTTGCGCCAGGACGGTATTCAAAAAGTGCTCAATGGCATCACGACGATTGAAGAAGTATTGCGGGTGGTTTAAAAATAGCCTTGCTTTTTACTGACGTTACAATTAAATATCCGGCAAATTTTATTTCCATTTATTGCAAATCATTTCTGACTATTCTTGAAATCAGTCTGTCCGTCATTCCCGCGAAAGCGGGAATCCAGAGATCATTTTTCTGGCTCCCGCCTGCGCGGGAGTGACATTGTTTTTGCAACTTATTTATAGGACACGACATTAATACTGCGCCGACGGAAAATTATCTCAAATGTCATGGGTCGATGATGATCCCTTAAAAATATGCTTATTGAGCTACCGCAGCAATCCCCACTGCGGCGGTCAGGGTGTTTATATCAATAACCTGAGCCGGTCCCTTAAGGGTCTCGGACATCAGGTGGATATCGTTTCCGGTCCGCCCGTGCTCACAAGCGACAACGGCATTAAGATTCATAACCTCCCCGGTCTTGATCTGTACAATCCCGACAACCTCTTTCGTGTTCCTTCCTTAAGGGAACTCATGGATCCCATCAACCTGATCGAGTGGCTGGGAGTTTCCACCATGAGTTTTCCCGAACCCTACACATTCGGGCAAAGAGCGTTTAAATTGTTAAGAAAGACCGCTCACCACTACGATATCATCCACGACAACCAGAGCCTGTCATACGGAGTCCGAAACATCAGCCGGCTGGCCCCCACCATTGCCACCATCCATCATCCCATTACCGTGGACCGGGACATAGCGGTTCGAAACGCCGCAACTTTCTGGAAAAAATTAAAAGAAATGCGCTGGTACTCTTTTATCCGCATGCAAAAAAGGGTTGCCAAAGCCTTTTCTCATATTATCACTGTTTCAAAACATTCCCGCAAAGACATCAGCAGTGAATTCAAGATCCCGCTGAATCGTTTCAGAATTGTCCCCAACGGCGTTGATACGAACATTTTTTACCCGATGCCCGAAGTCGAACGCGAGAAGAATCGCATCATCGTAACCAACAGCGCCGATACGCCTTTAAAGGGACTGAATTATCTTTTAAAGGCCCTCTCGGTCATTTCCAAAACCCGCAAAGTGAACATGGTGGTCATCGGATCCCCCAAGAAAAACGGCGATATCGAAACGTTCATTCGGGACCTGGGTATCGGCGGCATGATTACATTTACCGGCCGGATCGATCATAAAGAATTCGTAACACAATATGCCCGGGCGGCAGTTGCCGTTATTCCGTCTGTTTATGAAGGATTCGGTCTCCCGGCAATAGAAGCGATGGCATGTGCGGTTCCGCTGGTCAGCACCACCGGCGGCGCACTGCCGGAAGTGGTGGGTAATGCCGGTGTCCTCATCCCGCCTAAAAATGAACAGGCCCTTGTCGGCGCCATTGCCGCGATACTCGACAATCCCGAGCGGGCAGGTCAGCTTGGCCGAGCCGGTTATCAAAGGGTCCAGGAACATTTCACCTGGGGAAAAGCGGCTGAAAAGACGGCAGCGGCATACAGGGAAACCATTCGTGATTTCAATCGACGTTAACAGGCTGCGATTAGCGCCCGGCTTGCGGGTACTCGATATCGGTTGCGGCTCGGGCCGCCACACCGCCGCCATCGCCCGGTCCAAAGGGATTCAGGTTCTCGGCGCCGATATCAACCCCGCTGACGTCATTGAAACGAAAAAGAGGCTGATATTCCAGGAACGTCTGGAGGGAAAACGCGGCCGCTGGGACCTCCTTGCCGCCAGCATCAACCGGCTTCCGTTTAAAGACAATTTTTTCGATCTGATCGTCTGTTCGGAAATCCTGGAACATATCCCGGATCACCGCATGGCTGTGGCTGAAGTCGTCAGGGTTCTCAAGCCGGGCAGAGATCTGGTTGTCAGCGTACCCCGTTTTTGGCCGGAGCGGATCTGTTGGGCTCTTTCCCGGGAGTATCATAACGCCAACAATGGGCACATTCGTATTTACAAAAAAAAAGAGCTGATCAAATTGCTGGAAAACAGCGGCTTAAAAAAATGGTCGTCTCATTATGCCCACAGTCTGCATGTACCTTACTGGTGGCTGAAATGTCTGCTGGGGTCGACCCGCAAGGATGCCGTGGCTGTAAATTTATATCACGATCTGCTGACGTGGGACATCATGAAACGACCGTGGATTACCCGCTTTCTGGACCATCTGCTGAACCCCATTTTAGGCAAAAGCCTGGTGCTGTATCTGAAAAAGGCTGAAGACTGAAGACTGAAGGTTGTGTTGATTGTTGATTGAAATGAGGAACACGTTTCTCCCTTCAGTCTATCTATTTTCGCATTCAGTCTTTATTTACCCCAACTCCTCACCCTTTATTTTCGATTGTTGATCTATAATTGATATTTTTCGATTTAAGTGTTTTTCCAATCGTCAATCGGAAATCATCAATCGGCAATTACTTGCCCCCTTCAGCCTATCCACCTTCAGCCTTCAGCCTTTTTTAACACCCCCAGCGTTTTCATCCGCGCAATCTCCCTGAAGCGGCCGGAGGCCAGCGCCAGAGAATAAACCTTATAGGGGGCCAGCCCGCCTTCGGCCGGATCTTCAAAAATATCATGAATCAGCAGATAGCCGCCCGGCTTCAGATGGGGCATCCAAGCCTGATAATCTCCCAACGCAGCATCATAGCTGTGGCCGCCGTCAATGAAGACAAGGCTTAATGGGGTATTCCACATGCGGGCGGCCACAGCTGATTGACATACCATCGCAACGACGGTTTCATCGAGTCCCGCCATTTCAATGGTCTTTCTAAAAAATTCAAAGGTGTTCACCCGGTCGGTGTTGTGGTCGAACAACTCCGGATCAAAGTACGCCTCGCCGGGTTGCTGCTCCTCCGAACCGCGGTGATGGTCAATGGAAAACAGAATAGCGCTGTTTTCGCGGCAGGCCGTGCCGATATAGACAGTTGATTTGCCGCAATAACTTCCGATTTCAAGACACGGCCCCCGTTTGCTGGCCTTGCGTGCCATGTCATACAGGCACTGTCCTTCTTCCGGGTCGAGAAAACCCTTGATTTTATCGATCAGATCAATGTTCAGTTCGGATTTCATGAGCTCCGTTTTTTTTGTTTCTCAAAACGGTAAAGTCTGTCATTGTTGTTTGTTTCGAATTTCGTGCTTCGTGCTTCGGATTTTACTCTGCCGAATTTCCCAAAAGGTAACGATTTCTCCGGAGTGATTCAGAGCCGGATTTCAAGTTAGGGCACATCCTCATACCCCCTGGCAAGGACCTCCCGGGGTTTGGCGCCGTCGGAAGGACCGACAATCCCTTCCTTTTCCATCATCTCGATAATACGTGCCGCCCGGTTGTACCCGATGCGGAGATGGCGCTGAACCATGGATATGGAGGCCTGTCGGGTTTTCGTCACCAGTGCAACCGCCTCATCATACTTTTCGTCGTAATCTGCAGTTTCCGAGAGCGCCTGTTCTTCAATGCGCGCCTGGGTAATGCTCGTATCGTATTCAGGGCGTTGCTGCTTTTTCAGGAATTCCGTTATCCGGGCAATCTCCGCTTCCGAAATAAAAGCGCCGTGGATGCGCTGGAGCTTGGCGGTGCCGGGCGGCATAAACAACATATCGCCGTTTCCCAGCAGGCTCTCGGCGCCGTTGGCATCGATGATGGTGCGGGAATCGGTCTTGGAGGAAACCTGAAAAGTCAGGCGCGTCGGAAAATTGGCTTTGATAATCCCGGTCAAAACATCCACCGACGGCCGCTGGGTGGCAAGGATCAGGTGGATGCCGGCGGCCCGCGCCATCTGGGCCAGCCGGGTCAAGGCCACCTCCACGTCCCGTGAGGCCACCATCATCAGATCGGCAAGCTCGTCGATTACAATAACGATAAAGGGCAGTTTCTGCAGCTCATCGTCCTGGGCGCCCTGAAGCTCCTTTTCGATCTTCTGGTTGTATTGATTGATGTGCCGGGTATTTTTCAGGGAGAGCAGCTCGTATCTTTTCTCCATTTCCTTTACGGCCCAGAACAACGCGTTGGTTGCTTTTTTAACGTCCGTTACCACCGGCGTGATCAGATGGGGTATGCCGTCATAGCTGGAAAGTTCTATCCGTTTGGGATCGATCATGATCAGGCGGACCTGATCCGGCGTCGAGCGATACAGGAAACTGCAGATCATCGCATTGAGCGCCACGCTTTTCCCGGACCCGGTCGCCCCGGCAATGAGAAGATGCGGCATCTTATCGAGTTCAGCCACAACCGGATTACCGACTATATCTTTGCCCAGACATAGCGGCAGTTTTGATTTTGACTTTTCAAACACATTGGAAACAATGACCTCTTTGAAACGGACGGTTTCCCTGACGGAATTGGGAATTTCGATGCCGATGACCGCTTTTCCCGGTATCGGTGCGACGATCCGGATGCTGGCCGCGCGCAGCGCCAGGGACAGGTCATCGGACAGGTTCACAATCTTATTGATCTTTACACCCGGCGCCGGTTCATACTCGAATGTGGTAATAACAGGTCCGGGAGTGACCGTAACGACCTTTCCATTAACCCCGAAGTCATCCAGTTTTTTTTCAAGAAGCTTCGACTGCATCCGCAGGTTTTCGGTATCGGTCGCGTCTTTTCTGTTATCCGGATTATCCAGCAAATTAGAGGACGGCACCTGAAATCCGGAAGAAACCCGCATAAACTCGAATACTTCCTGTTTGGGCGCGGGAGCTTCTTTAATCGGCTTGGTCGCCGGGGCTGTAATCTTGATTTCCCGTTCGGCCTGGACAGTTTGTTCTTTTTTTACTTTCGCCCGTTTCTGGGCCTTTTTGCGTCGCTCATTCCACTTGACAAGAAGTGTCCGGACACGATCGGCAATGACAATGATCAGCTGCCAGGTACGCCCGGCAAAACGGACCAGCGAAAACCCGGTTGTCAGGATAAAGCCCACAACCCAGACAAGTGTCAGAATAAAAATACTGCCGGTGAGATTAACATATTTGACCAGGAAAGCTTTGATGAGTATTCCGATAATACCGCCGGATGAAAATTTACTTCCAAAGATCAGATAATGATCCTGGCGAAACGTAAATAGGCTGCCGGTGGCAACCACCAAAAGGACTCCGCCGCTGATAATCAAAAGGGCGGCCCTGCCCGGCTGGTCGCCAAAAAAATGGATGCTTAGAAACAGGAGCAAAACCGGAATCCAGAAAGCCCCCAGTCCGAACAGAAAGATAAGAAGTCCCGCCAGATGGGCGCCCACCAGACCGAAAAGATTATGAATCGGGCCGGTTGCCCGGGCGTGATTTACAGAGGGGTCCATCGGACTGAATGACAGCAGGCTGATTAAAGAAAATACCACCAGAAAAAAAAGAAAAATGCCGATGATTTCTTTACGCATAAGCCTATATTTCCATCACAAATGGAAGTATCACCGGACGACGTTTAATGGCAAAATAAAAATATTGCCTGAGTGCCGATTTGATTTTGGATTGTATGATCGCCATGCGATTGGGCTCTTCAGGGGTTACTTCCTCAACGATCTCTAAAATCACGCATTTTGCCTCTTCCAGAAGATGCCCTGTCTGGGTTTCAAAAACAAAACCGCGCGAAACGATTTCAGGCCCATATATCACGATTCCGGTCTCTTCATCAAAGGCGATATTGACGACGACCAGGCCTTCTTCCGAAAGGGTCCGGCGCTCCTTTAAAACACTCCGGCCGACATCCCCGATTCCCTTGCCGTCCACCAGCACCCGGCCCGTTGTCACCTTGCCGGTTATGCTTCCGCCGCTTTTATCAAATTCAATGACCTGACCGTTTTGGGCAAGCAGAATATTTTCCCTGGCAATACCGACTTTCTCGGCCAGCCGGGTATGCAGGATTAAATGGCGGTATTCCCCGTGAATGGGGATAAAATATTCGGGTTTCGTCAGATTGATCATCAATTTCAGCTCTTCCTGCAGGGCATGACCGGAAACATGGATCGACGAAATTTTCTCATAAATCACGTCGGCCCCCTGCTGGTAGAGCCTGTTGATGATATTGGTGATGGCTTTTTCGTTTCCGGGAATAAATTTCGACGAGAGAATAACCGTATCATCCTTTTTTGTCTTCAACTGCTTGTGGGTTCCGGCCGCGATCCTGGCAAGGGCGGACATCGGTTCTCCCTGGCTGCCCGTCATGATCATGATGATCTCGTCATCGGCAAAGTTGTCGATCTGGTCGATATCGATTTCCATTTTGGGGGGGATTTCGATATATCTCAGTTTTTTGGCAATATCAACGCTGACCACCAGGCTGCGCCCGTTGAATACCACTTTGCGGCCGCGTTCCTGGGCGATCTTGGTTATCTGCTGAATTCTGGCAATGTTGGAAGCAAACAGCGCAATGATAATCCGGCCCTTGCTGCCGCGGGTAATGTTTGCCAGGGTCTCCCCGATTTCCTGGGCGGATTTTGTAAAGCCTTCTCGCTCGACATTGGTCGAGTCCGACAGCAGCGCCAGGACGCCCTCCCGGCCGCATTGGGCAAACCGGTTGATATCGGTCATCATGCCGTCGATGGACGTGAGGCTGATCTTAAAATCGCCGGTGTGGACAATCAGACCCAGCGGTGTTTTTATCGCCAGGCCGACCCCATCCACAACGCTGTGACTGACCCGGATGAATTCGAGTTCAAATTCTCCGATTTTAAGCTTCTCGCCGGGGAAGATTTCGTGCAGCTCAACCTCGGAAAGGAGGTCATGTTCTTCAAGTTTATATCGGATCATCCCCAAAGTAAATGCGGTGCCGAATAAGGGTGCATTGATCATCTTTACCAGATGAGGCAATGCGCCGATATGATCTTCGTGGGCGTGGGTTAAAATGACGCCGGCAACCTTCGCTTTGTTCTGTTTAATGTAATCCATGTCCGGAACGACATAGTCCACCCCAAGCATGTAATCTTCCGGAAACATCAGTCCGGCGTCAACGATAAAGATGGTGTCGCCGTATTCAAAAACCATCATATTCAGACCGATCTCGCCCAGGCCGCCCAGGGGTATGATTTTCAATTTACTCAACGCGCTGTTTTCCCTTTTCGTGAGACTCGGTTATGATCTGCCGAACTTTCTCCAAAAGCTCGGCCTTGCCGCTTCTGGAGTATGAAGATGTTTCAAGGGGCTTTTGGATCTCCAACACAACGTTTCCAGGCCGGATCCGGAGCCGGTCTTTGGGCATGATCGGAAAGGTGCCGTGGATGATGACCGGAACAATCGGCACACCGGAATCAATGGCCAGAATGAATCCGCCGCTCTTAAAAGGGCGAATGTTGCCGTCGCGGCTGCGGGTTCCTTCCGGAAAAATCATCACGGATACCCCGCCCCGGATGATTTCGGCGGCGCGCCTGAGGCTTAAAATAGCGGCCTTGCGGTCCGAGCGGTCAATGCTGATATATCCGGCCCGCTGCATGGCAAAACCGAAAATCGGGATGCTAAAAAGCTCCACTTTGGCCAGCCACCTGAACTGCACCGGCAGGTAGGCCAGGAGCACCGGAATATCAAAATTGCTCTGATGGTTGGACATGTATATGTAAGACCGGCTGGGATCGATATTGCCTGGATTTTTCACCGTAACTCTCACCCGGGCGCCAAACAGGATGGAGCGCCCCCACACCCTGGCGACCAAATGGGGCCACTCTCCTTTTTTGTCCAGCAATGAGGCGATAATCGCCATCACGCTGAAAAAACCCGTAGCCATCACAATCCAAATTAAGATAAATACCGACCGGATCATATCCCTTCCCTAAAATTCAGCACGCGATCCCCATGACAACTGCTGATTTATCATGAACGCTCAAAACCCCTTAGAGGCCCCGGAATTCCCATTTCAGATTTTGATGTTTAACCGGGTAAAAACGGCGTCCACCATTTGTATCAGCCAGTTTCTCTGGTCTTCGGTGGCATAGCCCATGCAGTCGCATTTAACCCGATTTTGGGTTCGGATCAGCAATTCAAAACTGATTCGATCCGGTTCTAATTCAACCGCAAAATAAAATGGATAACAGTCTTTGTGTTCGGTCTGGACCGGCGTCAGGATTTCGTCATCCAGCCGGATCCAGTAAAGGTGACCCAATTTGGAAGATTCATGGGTCTCATCCAGAAACTTCTTGATTTTATTAAAATCTGCAGGTCTGAGTTCGTCAATAACATACTGTTTCATAAATGGTTCTAATTATCACAGTCCATTACAGCAGGCAAGCTGTATATTCGATGGATAATTTATACCCATACGGCTGGATACATTTTATCCATAAGTTCCCGTGTGGTTTGTTTTTTATCACCACTAAAACACGTTAATTTTAATATTTACTATAATTTTATAATGTTATATATCGATCAGGTACCACCTAAAAACTGGCATATAAATTGCTGACAATTAAAAGTAACAGATTCCCCGAAGCATTTGCTCGAAGCATTTTTATTACATTTTTATTAAGCTGAACTAAGATAATCTTCTCTACAATTAACAGAAATTTAATTTATACACGCTTGGGAGGTTTAAGCCGTCATGAACATGCGAAAAATTACATCCTTGACCGCGCTGCTGTCATTTGTGGTACTCATTTTAAACAGTGTGATCCTCTATATCATGCCCCAGGGCAGGGTTGCCTACTGGGCCGATTGGCACCTGTGGGGCCTGGACAAGCCCGATTGGGGAAACCAGCATATCATCATCGGCGTATTATTCCTGATCGCGATCTTGCTGCACATCTACTATAATTGGAAACCCATCGTGTCATACCTGAAAAACAAAGCCAAGGCGCTGAAGTTTTTTAACAAAGAATTCAACATCGCCCTGATTGTCACCATCGTGTGCGTGGTGGGTTCCTATTTCACAGTGCCGCCCTTCAGCTGGGTGCTGGACCTGAGTGAATCCATCAAGGATGCCGCCGGCGTCAAGTACGGCGAACCCCCTTACGGTCATGCCGAACTGTCGACCTTAAAAACCCTTGCCCGCCGCAGCGGGTATGATCTCAACCAAAGCACGGAAGGTCTTACAAAAGCCGGCATCAAGTTCGAAGATGAAAATCAGACCCTGCTGGCGATTGCCAAATTAAACAAGATAGCGCCGCAGCAGGTTTATCTGGCCATGAAACCGGCGGAGATAATAGACAGCGCCACCGGCAAACCCAAAATGCCGGAAAACCCCATGGCCGGTACCGGCAAACGCACGGTAGCGAGTTTTGTTCAAGAATACGGCCTGGATATGGAAACCATCATACGCGGCTTAGGGGCAAACAATATCAAGGCAACCGCGGACATGAACATGAAAACCATCGCCGAAAAACATAACATGGGGCCGTCGGATATATACGACCTGATCAGAAAAATCGCCGAATCCCAGCCGGCCCAAACGCCGCAGCCCTCAAGTGAAGCCAAAACAGAAAGTGTCGCCGCCCTTCAGCAGGATATCCCCACCGGCTTAGGCCGGATGACGATTGCGGAAGTCTGCCAGAAATACAACCTCGACCAGACCGGTGCACTTCTGAAACTAACCGCCAAAGGCATCCCGGCAAAACCGGATGATAAACTGAAAGAGCTGGCCGAAGCGTTTAAACTAAACCCGAGCGATATCTATGAGATCATGAAATAATCTTCCGACACTTCAAAGAAACAACGCACACCCATCACGAAACAGGGGCAAACGGAAACCGACTATTTATTCCGCTTGCCCCTCTCGCTTTAAAATGAAATTCACACGGCAAAATTAAAGAGTGGGAACGTCCCCATTTTCACGCAACGCGCCCCTTTTCCCCAGCGACGGGATATAAATGACATTTTTCATACGATGTGTATCTTTTTTTGTAATAAAAATAAAGACGGCCGTTATGCTTATAAGGGGTTTCAGACATTAACCTACAGAATTTATAATCATAATAATTGCCGGCCGTCATCTGGCATATTCTTTGCTCATATTGAACCGCAACAGCGAGCGCTAACCCCGTCCCGCAAGGCGGGGCTGCAAGGTTCTTCAATTATCCGGAACCAACACAGGTAACATTTCGGAGCCTTCTTCGTTTAATGACACTTAAACAGATAAGGGGGAAATATGTATAGCAAATTAAAGGCGCGGCAAAATGCCGTAAATGATGCCAAAAACAATCTTCCCGGCAAGAATGATCCGCAATTTTCTCAGTTCGAGCAAGAGTTGATGGCAATGGCCCGGAATGGCGCCCGCCAGATAATCTCTTCATACGGTCCTAAATTAGAAACCCTGAACGGAAGACACAAACCCCTGTTTAAGGATTATCAGCGCATTTCCAAAGACTATGATACCCATTCTGCCAAGATCGGTCGCAGCGAACCGAGCGTGGAGCTGAGCCGGATGAAATACTATGCGTTGATGCTTTTATTCGTCCTGAGTGAAATTCCCATGAATTCTTTAGCATTTTCAGTATTCGGGGAAAGCCAGATTTTCACCTGGATCATGGCGGTAGGGGTGGCTGTCGCAATACCTTGGATTGCCCACGCCATGGGGATCCTTTTCAAACGCTGGTCTGTTCCCTGGTGGAAGAATGCCATCGGGATCGGAACACTTCTCATCCTAACCATCGGGGGCTTGGTTTCCATCGGCTATGTGCGTGTCCAGTACTTGGGCGATCTTAGCAAAACGGGCGCTGTCGGCAGCTTCGGCAACAGTACGGTGATAGGCGCCGCCTTTGTGGGACTGAATCTGGTTATCCTGGCTGCCGCCACCCTCTGTTCCTATTTTGCGCATGACAGGGACCCCAACCTCGAACATTTACATCGCAGGACCAACCAGCTCAATAAGGCCATGCGAACCATCGAGGCAAGGTATCGAAAGATTCTTACAAAGCAGCAGCAAAAACTACATCGAATCCAGCAGCGAACCCAAGAAATAATATATTACTACCGCAAAATCAACCAGCGTGTGCGGCCCGACCATGAAAAACCCAAATCCTTTGAACTTGATCATGAACTGGGTGTTGATTTCGACAAAGAGGACGACAACAGAAAATTGGAAACCGTGACCAGCCAGCTGAGATTAGTGGCCGGTCAGGCCCTTTTGTGAAGTTAAGGAGGTTATCCAAATGAAGCAGCTTAAATTCAAACTATTCGATGTTATCCTTCTTGGCGCGCTTTTGCTATGCAGCCAAATGGAGGGGCGGGTCGACGCCTCTGAAAAACCCGTAACGCCCGAAAAAGGTTCCCGGGCGATTGTCATCTTTGTTGATATGTCGGGCAGCACCAATAATGCCCGACGAACGGTCTATAAAGAGGCCTTTGAGATGATCTATCAGCACCTGGGGCAGGGGGATCGTGTGGTGGTGGGGACCATCACCGGCCGTTCCTACATCGATTTCAAGGCGGCAGTGAATGAGGAAATTCCAACAAAATCAATCTGGGTGAATCGTCTGCAGTTTGAAAATAACCTGACGAAGACCAAACAGAAAATCAGAAGGGAGGTCAATCGGCTTTTATCTCGCAAGCAGGGGACGCTGCAGACCGAAATTCTAAATTCTCTGAATATTGCAGATACCATTTTTCACGACGAAAAGAATCGACGGAAAATTCTGGTGATCCTGTCCGACATGATCCAGGATTCAAAGGAATACAAATTTGATCGGGACGAGATGACCAGCCAGTATATCAGCACAGCCATCAAGTTTCGGCAAGAAAACAACCTCATCCCCAAGTTAAACGGCGTTAAGGTCTACGTAGCGGGTGCCAGTGCGGCCGATCCCAACAAATTTCGATCCATACAAACATTTTGGGCGCGCTATTTCAGTGAAAGCGGGGCGGATTTCTCACCACATCGCTATGGACATTCCCTAATCGATTTCGAGAAGCGGTTGACTTTCAGGGAAACAAGCTGACCAAAAATTCTCCCGGCGGCGCCCCCAATGAGGTTTTTCTGCACGTCAACATCTATAAGGCCCGACCGGAAGTGATGGCGGTCGCCCGAACCCAGAGTCCCTGGTGCGAAGTGTTCGGTATACGCATGGAGCCGGTCAGGCCGGTCCATGACTTCGGCGCCATCCTGATGGGAGAAACAGCCTTGCTGGATGAACCGCAGCTCGCTGATGTGGCCCACATCGGTGATCAGATGATCGATAAGCTGGGTAACGGCAACGCCATTCTGCTCAGGGGCAACGGCAATGTCGTCACCGGCGGCAGCGTGGAAGAAGCGGTGGTCCGGGCGGTCTTTCTGAACGAATCCGCCCGGCTCCAGTATCAGGCCCAATGCCTGGGAAAAAAGGCTGTACGCTATTTCAATGAAAAGGAAATAGGGGCCCACGGGGTTGCCCTGTCCCGGTCGGACCGGATTCAAAGGGCCTGGGACAACTGGCTGAAGCTAGCCGAAGCCGGAATAAGAGTTGCCCCGGCCAGTATGCTCCGTTGACAATCTATTCTCAACTGAAGCTTATCCATGGGAATTTATCTGACAGCCGCTATAAAAGAGACCGTGGGAGGCGCCCTATATTTTACCCAGTCCTTTTAAAATCTTTTCCGGGGTAAAGGGCGTTTCGAAAAGACGGACACCCACCGCATCGTAAATGGCATTGGCAATCGCCGCCAGGATGGCCGACACATACCCCTCGCCCACTTCCTTGGTGCGGTAGGGTCGATCTTTTTGATAACTTTCGGTGATGACGTCGATATGTTCGGAGACGGCCACCTGATGTATGGTGGGCATGCGGTACTCTAAAAAACTGGGGTTTAAGGTACGGCCGGCCTCCATACGGACTTCCTCCATGAAGGCGTGTCCGAGCGCCATGGACACCTGACCGTCGATCTGTCCTTCCACCAGGAGCGGATTGATGGGAAAGCCGCAGTCGTGCGCCGTAACCGCCCGCAGCAGGCGGACGACTCCGGTTTCGGTATCCACCTCGACCTCAGCGACCTGGGCGTCAAAGGCGTAATTTTCACTCCAGCGGCCTTTCGTGGTTGCCAGGCTTGGGTGAAAAGGTACGTCCTTCATGGTGCGCCAGTGGCCCTCGCCGATCAGGGGATCACCGCGCCGCTTGCGAATGCCGGCGGCAATCAACTGCCCATAAGACAGCCGCCGGTCCGGCGAACCGGCCACATAAACACTTTTGTTTGCGACCACCAGATCATCCGGATTGGCCTCCAGTTCTTCCGCCGCCAGTTCCAGCAGTTTTTTGCGGACCTCGGTTGCGGCAACCCGCGCGGCATTGCCGGTCACATAGGCATTGCCGCTGATCCACGAACCGATGTCCACCGGCGTTGTTTCGGTATCCGCCGCAATGACCTCGATCTCATCCATTGGTATTTTTAACTCTTCGGCCACAATCTGGCAAAGGATGGTTTCGGCCCCCTGGCCGATATCCAGCGCACCGGTAAGCAGCGTGGCTGAACCGTCGTCATTCATTTTCACCACTACCGAAGAACTGTTGGGGTAAATCAGCGACCCGCTGAAATAGGAACTCACCCCGATGCCGATGCCGCGACGGACCGGATCTGTTGGCCCGGCCGTGGACCGCTTGCGGCCGTATTTTTGTTGAAAGCCGGTATGGTCGGCCGCTTTTTGAATGCATTGGCTGAGGCCGCAGTTGTGCACGTTGTCGCCGTTGGGAAGGGATTCGCCGGACTGCCGCGCGTTTTTAAGACGGATAGCGATGGGGTCCATTCCCAATTCTGCGGCAATCATGTCCAACTGGGAATCCACGGCGAAACGGATCTGGGGAGCGCCGTGACCGCGCTGGGGGGCCCGGACCGAATTGTTGGTGTAGACCGCAAATCCTTCATATTTCAGATTGGGCAGGCGATAGGGCAGCATCACAAAGCCCCAGGAAAGAAAAATAATTACGGCGCCGCTGCCGCGATACGCGCCGCAGTTGTTAATGACCCGAATCTGCTGAGCCAGCAGGGCCCCATTCTTTTTGACGCCGGTTTTCAACTCCACAATCAGCGGCTGCCCGTGACGATAGGCTGAAAAAATCTCATCGCGCGAGGCTTCAATTTTCACCGGCCGCCCGGATTTGAGCGACAGCAGGGCCGCGCAAAATTCATGGGAAAAGAGGTCGATCTTGCCGCCGAAAGCGCCCCCCACATAAGCCTGATGAATTCGGACCGCCGACTGCGCAAGACCAAGGGTCCGGGCCAGCTTGGCGCGTTTGATAAACGGACCCTGTGAAGAGGTCCACACATTCAGTTTGCCGCTCGATTCAAAATCAGCCACGGTCACCTGCGGTTCCAGATACCCGTGGGTTCGCAGATGGCTTTGGAAGCGGTCTTCCCGAACGTAGTGGGATCGGGCAAAACCTTCCGCAACGTCCCCCCAGCCGGAATCGGTTTTGCCGGCGATATTGCTGAAAGGGTCCGTGATTTTGGGATGCCGCGGATGAATCTCGGGCGCATCCGTCCCCATGGCCTCTTCCGGTTCGAATACCGCCGGAAGCGGTTCATAGTCCACCCGGATCAGCGACAGGGCTTCTGCGGCAACATGGGAATCAACGGCCGCCACCGCAGCGATCTCCTCGCCGACATACCGGACCCGATTGGCTGCCAGGGGCCACTGATCCGCCGGATAGCGGGGCGTCTCGACAAAACCGTGTTTGATTCCGGGGGCATCTTTGGCGGTGATCACCGCCCTGACACCCGCCAGCTGGAGCGCCCGGGAGATGTCAATGTTCAGAATGCGGGCATGGGGATGCGGGCTTCGCAGAATCCGTCCCGTCAGCAGCCCGCTTGGCCGGATATCCACCGTATACGTTGCCTGACCGGTCACCTTGAGGGGGCCGTCTTTTCGCAATATCCGTTTACCTACATAATCCAGGCCGCCCATGTCGACTCCTTAGGTTACATTCCGGGTCATCTTTGCCGAAGCCTGTTGAACCGCTGAGATAATCTTGTTATATCCGGTGCAGCGGCACAGATGGCCCTCAAGCGCTTTTTTAATTTCTTTTTCGGATGGCCGGCTGTTTTCCGTTAACAAGGCGGATGTCGCCAACACCATGCCGGGCGTACAGAATCCGCATTGAACAGCGCCCTCTTCCAGAAAGGCTTCCTGGACGGAGGTCAGCTGCCTCCCTGTGCTCAGCCCTTCTATGGTGGTGATCTTCACCTGCTGGCAATCAATTGCCAGCAGCAGACAGGCCAGTTGCGGTTTTCCATCCATCAGGACCGTACAGGCGCCGCATTCTCCCGTGCCGCAGCCATCCTTGGTTCCGGTCAGTCCCAACTGGTTTCGCAACACCTCAAGCAATGTCTCCTGGGGCTCGACAGCCAGTGAAAACTGCTCGCCATTGATGTTCAATTGGATCAGCCTTTTCCCGGTATACTCAACCATGCTGGTCCCTCCCCTTATGTTTTAGCAAGCGGCCCGATGGCTGAATGTAAAACCCGCCGGACCTGAGCCCTCAAACATTCTGTCAGATAGACCCGGGAATAACCATGATGCGGAACCGGATGGATTTCCGCTGCGGCCTGATCGGCAGCCGCTGTAATCACTTTGTCGCTCAGGCGCCCGCCCGCAAGGACCGCCTCGGCCTTGAGGGGCCGCAGGGGCCCTGCCGCTATGGATCCCACCGAAAGCCGGGCACTGCGGCAGGTCTGCCGATCCTCATCCAGATCCAGAACAACAGCCACGCTGACGGCACTGAATTCAAAACCGGGCCGCCAGCTGAATTTAGCAAAGGCCTCTACCCGTTGCATCGGCCGGGCCGGGATTATTATCCGGGAGAGAATCTCCCCGGAAGCCAGTGTTACCGGCCGCAGGGGATCGTTGCTGTAAAGCTTTTCCAGTGGTATGCTGCCAGAGCCTACCGGTCCCACGACATAGACGTTTGCCCCCAGGCTGATTAATGCCGGCGCGGTGTCTGCCATGAAAACCGCCCGGCACTTTTTCCCTGCGGGGATAAAATAGCACTGATCGCCGCCCCGCTTAAAACAGGGTGCCGTAAACTGGAAATCGTGCGGTTGATTGTAGTAAAGACAGCGACTGTCCTGGCATAAATTGCCTCCCAGAGTGGCCATGTTGCGGATTTCGTTGGAACCGACCGCGGCCGCAGCGGCCGCAAGAACCGGCGCGTTTTCCTGAACAAGGTGAGACGCCGCCACCGCCGACAGCGTCATCAGGGCGTGCAGTTGGATGCTGCCGTCTTCCCCCAATACCGGCGCTTCCGCTGCCACCCCCTTAAGGCTGATGAGCTTTTGGGGGCGAGAGAGCCCGTATTTCATGCGAGGTAAAAGCTCCGTACCGCCTGCCGACAGACAGGTTTCAACGTCCGGCTGCGCCAGCAGGCGGGAGGCCTCTTCCACAGACGCAACTTTCACACATGAGAATTTCGGCAGCCGCATGTTCAATTCCTTAAATCGACCCGCGGTCGCACCCCTACGCCGTTCGATAGCTGGATCGATCCTTAAGCTAAAACGCCGGGACTATTTAAACAGGTACGAAAACTTTTCCCAGGCTCTTTTGGTTGTTTCCGGACTCGGCATGTTTACTTTGGGAAACTGGTGGCGCCAGTGATACGGACGACAGGCGTCGATAATTGCCCGGGAGTTGGTGTTGTTGCCCATGGCCTTGTCCTTTGGATCGATGCGGGGATCCAGCGGCGTGCTCCAGGTATTGGTCAGAACATTAATGGACGTAGCCGGATCACAGCGCGTGCACACCGCCCACATGACGAAGTCCAGGTCGGTCACATCGACATCGTCGTCGACGACGATCACAAACCGCCCGGCATAGGCGCCGGCCCGGCATTGCGAAGCAATAACACCGGCCTGTTTGGCATGGCCGGGGTAGCGCTGTTTGATGGATATCGCCGTCAAGAGGCGGGAACCGCCGCATTCATGCGTCCAAACCGCTTTAACATCGGGCACGCCCGCCTTTAAAACCTGGTCCCAAATCAGGGCCGAGCGGATCACCGCGCGGTAGCGCGACTGTTCTTCCGGCGGCCGCTGGGGCGGGCATCCCAGGATGATGGGATCGTTGCGATGATAAATGGCCTTGATATCCAGAACCGGTTCTTCCCGGACATCGCTGCCGTAATAACCGGTCCACTCGCCGAAGGGCCCTTCCGGCAGCAGGTTGCCCGGCTCCACAAACCCTTCCAGCACGATTTCGGCGTTGGCTGGAAAGGGAAGCCCTGTGATCTGTCCCTTGACAATCGGCATCGGCCGGTTGCGGATCGCGCCGGCCACATCATATTCGCACACGCCGTGGGGCACTTCGGTGCTTGACATCAAAAACATCAGGGGGTCGCTGCCGATGACGATACAGGCCGGCATGGCTTCTCCCCGGGCCATGTATGTGTCTCTGTGAACACGGCCGTGCTTGCCGGGGGAAATGTAGAACCCGACCCGTTTGGCGTCATGAATCATGACCCGGTAGGTGCCGGTATTAATCCAGCCCTCATCCGGATCGCGGGTCACGTCGAAGCTGCCGGTGCCGATATACCGGCCGGTATCGGCCTCATGCCAGATCGGCGTCGGAAACTTGGTGACATCGACGTCATCCCCGGTGATGACATTTTCCAGGACCGGGCCGTCCGTTACGATTTCATGGGGGATCAAGTTTTCCAGACCACGCCGGTAGACATCCATAAACGCCCGGCTCAGCTCAAACTTGCTTAAATCGGTGGGAAAGCCCAGTGTCATGTTCATGCGTTTGCCGGCGAAAAAGTTAACCAGTACCCGGTAGCCCGCCGGTGCGCCGGGGATGTTGTCAAACAAGACCGTGGGCGCTTTTTCGTCGTGCTGCAGCAGCTCGGTGGCCATCCCGATCTCTTCCTGCCAGGTGGCGCCGTCGACCTTGCGCAGTTCGCCCAGCTTATCGGCCTCTGCCATCCACTGCCGCAGGTCGTCAAATGGAACGTGATGATTCATGCTGCTCTTTAGCGTATCTGTCATGTCGTTTTATTCCTCCTTATGTAAATAATGGACGCTCGTTTTTATGGATGGACCGGTTGGGTAAACCAGTCCAGAGGCAATTCTTTTCCGATCCCTTTCTCTCTGGCAAGCTCATACACCCGGCCGGCCACAGCGGAAAACTGAAAACCCAGGCCGATATTGTTTAAAAAACAATTGGTCTCGCTGTCATCCTGCCGGGATACGGCTTTGCCTGTAATAAGATCACACAGTTCCGGTACCCCGTCTAAATTCATTTCCTTCCCGGTCGTCCAGGCCTTTTCCAGCGCATCCACCGGTTTTTGGCCCAGGTAATAGTGGTTGGGATAGCCATGTTTGAAATTGATGGCCAGCCGATCCACTTTTTGGTAAACAGTGGCCTCGCATTCCGGCGGTTTGATACAGGTGAGATGCAGCCCTTGCGTCAGCCAGGCTGTTTTAAAAATCGGTTCAATCGTACTGGTGGCAAGCCCGACAATGTCGCTCTCCTTGACCACATCCTCGGGACTATCCACCGCCTGAATATCAAGCGACAGCCGTTTGCGCCAATGCTCAGCAAAAGCTTTGCGACTGTCGGAGTTGCGGCTGTATACCTTTACCCGTTCCAAGTCCCGCACGGCCGCAACCGCCATCAACTGCCCCCCGGCCTGCCAGCCGGTGCCGAAAAGTCCATATACCTTTGCATCGCCGCGCGCCATATATTTGGCGCCCAGACCGTTGGTGCCCCCCACCCGGTTTCGCTGCACCACCCCGTCCGGCATGATCGCCAGCAATTCTCCGTTCCGGACGCTGAACAGCAGCACCAGCGCCATCCAGCGATTTCCCGGCATGGTGGGTATTTTTTCACGATACTGTTTGCCGTTTTTTACAGGCCAGTGAACCGTGTCGGAATTCAGTCGGATGGAAGCATACCCCATTTCCGGCACCGCCCCGTCCATGGTTTTAAGGGCGTAAATCGCTCCGGCCCACTCGGAATAACCCGGTATAATGATATCGGAGCGCGGCCGGGTGATTGCTTTTCCCTGCCCCAGCTGTTCATAGGCTTTTTCCAGGGCTTCGATGGTATCGGCCATCGTCAGAATGCCTTCAACCTCTTCATGGGTTAAAACGATGGGCATTGCCGTCCTCCTTTCAGGAATGAGACTCTGATCTCAGACAAAACGCGTTATCCTTAAAGTCTCTCTCAGCACACACAACTATCTTAGACGCGCCTCTGACCCAATGGTTTTTTCCGGGTGTAATTACATTATGACTACATTTTAACTAATAAAAAAACAGGGCCCAAGTCAAGCAAAAACCCCCTGGATATCATCCGTGCGAATATTTTGAGCAATCGTTTTTCGAATCTGATAAACAGCAGTACCGCAGGATCTTTCAGTCCATCCATCAGGAACAAGGCACAGAGAGGATTGCAGCGTATTTTCATCTATATCTTCCCACCCCACTGGCATGTAACGGCATCCCCAAAACCGGCCTTTTAAGGTCTGAATTGACACAAACTTGTTCTTTATATTATAATAACACCGTTTAAAAAAGTATACAGGTGTGCGCGCTTCAACCATTATGTTCCGAAAGGCAAACGGATAAACTCATGGCATCATCAACGCTGAAAGCTAAGGGGCCCATCACACAGCTGAAAGAAATCTCATCGTGGGTATCTTCGATACAGGACCTGGACCGTCTGCTGGAGCTGATCCTGCAGTCAGCCAGCCGGATGATGCACGCCAAGGCGAGTTCCCTGCTGCTGCTGGATCAACAGACCCGCAAACTTTATTTTAAGGCTGCCACCGGTGAAAAAAAGGATGAGGTCAAGGCCTTTAAGCTGAACATCGGGCAGGGAATTGCCGGTTATGTTGCCGCCAAGGGAAAACCGCTTCTGATATCGGACGTCCGCAAGGATCCGCGCTGGTATAAGCAAATAAGCGAGTCCCTTGGGGTTGAAACCCGCTCCATTGCCTGTGTACCCATGAAGATGGATGGCGACACCATCGGTGTGGTCCAGATTATCGATAAGACAGACGGCAGTGCCATTCAAAAAACCGACATGAAAATACTGAAAGAATTTGCCGATCTGGCTGCCCTGGCCATCGGCAATGCCAAGAAAATCGAACAGGTTAAAAATGAAAACGTCGATCTGAAAGAAGAACTCGGCTTTAAATTCCAGCTTGTCGGCACAAGCTCGGCCTTTAGAAATGTTATTTCCGATGCCTTTAAAGTCGCCAACTCAAAATCCAGCGCCCTGATTCTGGGAGAAAGCGGAACCGGCAAGGAGCTGTTGGCGCGCTTGATTCACGGCGCCGGACCGCGCAAAGATAAGCCGTTGATTATTATAAATTGTGCCGCTCTGCCGGAAACCCTGCTGGAAGATGAACTTTTCGGTCATGAAAAAGGCGCTTTTACCGGGGCTACCAGCCGCAAAATCGGCAAATTTGAACTGGCCGACAAGGGCACCATTTTTCTGGATGAAATCGCTGAAATGAGCCCGGGAATGCAGGCGAAACTGCTGCGGGTTCTGCAGGAGGGCCGCTTCTACCGCCTGGGTGGAAATACGCCCATTGCCGTGGATGTCAGGGTCATCTCCGCAACCAATAAAATACTGGACGAGGAGGTTGCCGCCGGCCGCTTCAGAGATGATTTATACTATCGTCTGCACGTGGTCCAGATCAACATGCCGTCCTTAAGAGATCGCATGGAAGACATCCCGCTGTTGTCCGAATATTTTCTGGACATCTTCAAGCAGGAATCCGGCAGCACGTATCTGACCATATCAAAAGAGGCCATGGAAAAACTGTTTCTCTATCACTGGCCCGGCAATATCAGGGAGCTGCGCAATGTTCTGGAACGGGCGGTTGTCATGGGAGACGGCAAGAAGATTTTACCACAGGATCTGCCTTTTTCCGTATCAGAACCGGCGGGCACCTGCCTACAGGTCGGATTGACACTGGAGGAGGCCGTCAATAATTTCAAAAAGGAATTCATTGCCCTGAACCTCAAGCACACCGAAGGCAACCGCAGCCGGGCCGCTCAAATAATGAATATCCAGCGGACATACCTTTCGCGCCTGATATCAAAATATAGCCTTTCCTGATTCAGGTCCTCTCCGTTTTCCCCCACATGCCGATAAGTCGTTCTAAAACCCCAATGGTCGGCAGCCCCTCTCTGCTCCGGTCTAGAGTGGTTGTCAAAAATATGTTCCCATTGAATGAGGTTTATAGCTTGAACACCAGCCGCCGGATTGTTCTGTTTCGGTCGGCAAACTGTTTGAGCAAATTAGAGTGCGTTCAATTGAACCTCATCTGATGGACTTGATTTGTTCATCAGTTGATCTTCTTGAAATGCTCTAAATATCCAGGCCGAGTTCAATTGCTACGCACGCTTATTTGCGAGTTTTTGCCGATTGAAACGGAATTGTCCAGCGGCTTAATCGGAACGGAATTTTGACAATTGCTATAAAACAAATTTCACAGTGATGACGGCGGTTCAACATACCGCTGCATTTATCCCTAAAAAAGCTTCACGTTTTTTTGCAGGGGATTATTTTCCATGCTGGCATTCATTTTGCATTGAATATTGTGAACTGACGTGTGAGCCCATCCGTCAGAAATGCTTCAATGATCCCGGCGAGAGGGGGAAATTATGAATTTTTGGGAGACCGAGTCAGGCCCATCGCAGCAGGACCATCTATCACAGCGGCAAGCGGCCAATTTTTACAGTGTCGAACTCTTAATCCAGGAACTGAAGATGCTCTATCAGTTTAAAATCTGGAATTTTTCATCAGAGCCCATGTTTATCATGGTTAAAGAAGATTCAGCCCTTCTGAACCAGCTCAAGGTGGGTACTGTTTTTAAAAGCAGATACTACAGCACCGATTCGTTGTGTCCCACTGTGGATCTGGAAACCCAGATCAAACAGATCGCCAGGGATGAACAGGGTCGCTTCAAAGGACATTATTTGATCGAACTGGCAATTATTAAGGATGCGGCTTTACAGACAATTCATTAATATGTCAATTAGTTATGTTTAAATAACTGGTCGTTGCACAGATCGACCTGCTTAAACGATTCAGATGCCGGCTGTTGATAAATAGATATGTCCAAAAAAATTACCGTATTTGTATTCCGCGAACACAGCGCACGCCTCCAGTCGCTTTCGGTTTCCACAAACCGGATCGTGTCTCTGCTGTGCCTCCTGGCAGCCGGGTTGGCGGTTATGACCGCTTATGCCATTGATTATGGAAATCTCAAAGAGGCTCACGGCACCGCTTTTAATATGCGGCACAAACTAACGCTTCAATCGGATGAAATATCCCGCCAGCGACGCCAGATTCAATTTTTTGCAAGTGAAATAAACAGGTTAAAATCTGCCGTCTTGGCGTTTGATCAGTTTGAAAAAAAAATAAGAATCATTTCCAACATAGAAGCAACGCCCGGATCAGGCAGCCTGTTCGGCATTGGCGGCCCGATCCCGGCCGATATGGAGATAAATGTTCCCGTTGATGAAAGCCATGATGATTTACTGCGTGAAATGCACACGCAACTCAAACAGGTGGATGAAGCCACCATGGCCCAACGCAAGGGGTTTATGGCATTGCTGGACTATCTGGAAGACCAACGCAGTCTGCTGTCCTCGACCCCTTCCATATGGCCCACCGATGGGTGGATATCTTCCGGATTCGGATACCGCAACTCGCCCTTTACCGGCTTGCGTGAATTTCACAAAGGAATCGATATTGCCGCTGTAAACGGCCAGGCAATCTTTGCAACGGGTGACGGCCTCATAACCTTTGCCGGCCCCAAGGGGAGCATGGGTAAAATGATCGTTATTGACCACGGTCATGGAATGACCACCCGTTATGGCCACCTGAAGACGTTGTCAAAAAAACAGGGGAACAACTTAAAAAGAGGAGAAGGTATCGGTTTTATTGGTACTTCCGGAAGAACAACGGGACCGCATCTGCATTACGAGGTCCTTGTAAACGGCATCCCGGTTAAACCAAGGGCATACATTCTGGATTAAAAGAATCTAAATATAGGTGCGTTGAGGGATTTAAGCCCCAGCGTCAGGTGCACAGTTTTGTGTGCATCCCTGCACACAAAACTGTGCAAAGGTTAGGTCAAGCCAATTATTAAAACAGCTTTCCATACATAAAATGGTCATCCCAACTGAGCAGTTTGGTTTTATAGGGGCTGTTTTATATAGGACCGACACGCCCTGTCCGTATCCTTTTCTACACGGACCTGTATGAAAAAGTGCAAAAAACTCCCAAAGGATCCGTCAATATAAACCTATCGGTCGATCCCGGCCAGCACCTTCGCGGCAGCCGCCACAGTCGCATCAATATCTTCAGCCGTATGTGCGGCCGAAACAAACAGCGCTTCAAATTGAGAAGGCGCCAGGTAAATCCCCTCCTGCAGCATCCCCTTATAATACGCCTTGAATTGATCTAAATTGCTGGTTTTGGCATCTTTAAAACTTCGCACCGGCGGCTTTGTAAAAAAAAGGCCCAGCATGGAGCCGACCCTGTCGATGGCCACCGGAATCCCTGCCTTTTGGGCTGCCCCGGCCAGGCCGTCGGACAGGCGCACGGATTTTTTTTCCAGCGCCTTGTAGAAATCGGACTTTTGCAACTCCTTCAGGGTGGCTATACCCGCTGCCATGGCAACCGGGTTGCCGGAGAGCGTCCCGGCCTGATATACCGGCCCCTGGGGAGCCACATGTTCCATGACCTCGCGTTTTCCGCCGTAAGCGCCCACCGGCATCCCGCCGCCGATAATTTTTCCCAGGCAGGTAATGTCAGGGCTGATTCCATACAAAGACTGGGCGCCCCCGTACGCCACCCGAAACCCGGTCATGACCTCGTCGAATATCAAAATGCTGTTGGCGCGGACGGTCAGATCCCTCAAGGTTTCCAGAAAACCGGGGGCGGGGGAAACCAGTCCCATGTTTCCCGCCACCGGCTCCACAATGACGCAGGCAATCTTTTCACCCTGAGCCGCAAAGACGGACTTTACACAATCAATGTCGTTATACGGCAATGACAGCGTGCTTGCAACAAAGGCCGCCGGCACACCGGGACTCCCGGGAATTCCCAGTGTGGCGACGCCGGACCCCGCCTCAACCATGAGCGAATCGGCATGTCCATGATAGCAGCCGTCAAACTTCACAATCTGTTCCCGACCGGTAACGCCCCGTGCCAGCCGAATGGCGCTCATGGTTGCTTCTGTACCGGAATTCACCATCCGGACCATTTCAATAGAGGGAACGGCCTCAATGACCAGTTGCGCCAATTGGATTTCAAGGTCGGTCGGCGCCCCAAAGCTGGTCCCGCGTTTAAGAACCGAGGCGATGGCCTCCAGGACTTGCGGATGGCGGTGGCCGAGAATCATGGGCCCCCATGAGCCGATGTAATCGATATAACGGTTCCCGTCCACATCATACAGCCAACTGCCCTGGGCACGATCAATAAAAATAGGCTCGGTTCCCACCGACCGACAGGCCCGCACCGGACTGTTAACACCACCGGGAATGATTTCCGTTGCCTTTTTAAAAAGTTTGTTGGAAGTTTCAGTCTTCAGCATGTGTTTTATATCCTTTCGTTCTCTGGACGGTTAGAGTTGGCTTCTTTTGTTTTATTTGGTACAGATAACAAACCCGAATACCCGGGTCAAGGAAGGTTTTAATCGTGACGCTGCGCAGGGACCCAAAACATCTCTCTAAGCTCTTGGCGTACATGCTGGGACGCCAGCCGGATGAATTCGGTCTGGTGCCGGATGGAGACGGCTTCATTAAGGTCAAGGAACTGCTTCAGGTAATCAGCGAAGAAGACGGCTGGCGATATGTCCGCCGTCAGCATCTTGCTGAAATTCTTTTAACAGTCCCGGACCCGGCCATCGAAATAAAGACAGATACCATCCGTGCCAAAAACCGCACGCAACTTCCCCGGCCAACGCCTGCTCAAAACCTTCCGAAACTTCTCTTTACCTGTGTCCGTCGAAAAGCGCATGCGGTTGTCCTGGAAAAAGGCGTTTTTCCAATGGGACACTCCCGGGTCGTACTGTCTTCCAGCAGCGATATGGCTGTGCGAATGGGAAAGCGTAAAGACCCCATGCCGGTCCTGCTGACGGTAATCGTCCCGAAAATGTTGGACAGGGGGTCTGTTTTTCATCAACTTGGCCAGACACTCTTTCTGACGGAAACCGTCCCGTTCGATTGCTTCACCAGCCCCCCCGTGGCCAAACAAAGGCCGAAACCGCTAAAAGAGGCGATTGTAGCGGAAATATATCCGCACAAATCTGCCGGCACTTTCCTGCTGGATTTGCCCGGCCCAAAGCCTCCTGGGCCGCATTTTCGCGACAAACAAAGAAAAAAGGACATCGCCTGGAAAAAAGACCGCAAAAACCAGAAAAAAAGAAAGGATAAAATGTGGCCGGACCTATAAAAAATTTGACACGCCCCGGCAAAGTTGATATGAGCCTAACCGTTCATGATTGAATTGACCAGAGGGCCGTTAGCTCAACTAGGCAGAGCACCTGACTCTTAATCAGTAGGTTGTTGGTTCGATTCCAACACGGCCCACCAAAAGCTGAAAGCGGGGTTGGCTTATCATTTAAAAAAGCCGGCCCCTTTATATTTAAAATAAATTCAACTTGACATATAATATTTTATAATGATATTTTTTTACGTTTTTAAATTCATATCCGTCCTTGCTCCGGCTTTTTGCCGGGGCTTGAATAGCCAAAAGGAGGTTTTATGCGTAGATATGAGACGATTGTGATTGTGAATCCCGATGTTGGGGATGAACAGCGAGAGCCTGTCTTTGACAGGGTCAGGGAACTGATCCCGCAACAAAACGGAATCCTGGTCAAGATTGACAACTGGGGAACCAAAAAGCTCGCTTACGAAATCAAGAAAAAGGTGCGTGGATTCTACTCCCGTATTGACTACTGCGGTTCCGGCCCCCTTGTTGATGAAATCGAGCGGTTTTTTAGAATCGATGACAGGGTTTTAAAATTTATGACGATCATGCAGGCAGAAAAGGTTGACCCCGAGCACATCCAGGAAGAAATAGCCAAGGCTGCCGCTCTGGAAGAATCGGCGTCACGGACGGCCGAGGCCAAGGCTGCCGCCCTTGAAGAATCGGCGTCTCAGGCGGCCGAAGCCAAGCCTGCGTCATCCCCTGTCGAAACTGCCGAAGTCGAAGCGAAACCGACCGATCCGGCGCCAGCCCCGGCTGAAAACAACAAGGAGGAATCCTAAAATGGCACCCCCACCCATCCGTAAACGCGCCAATAATGATAGCGGCCGTAAACGAAAAGTATATCATCGACGAAAAGTTTGCCGCTTTTGTGCAGACAGCAAGCTGGAAATTGACTACAAGGATGCAAGGGCATTAAAATATTTTATTACAGAGCGTGGTAAAATTATCCCCCGGCGAATATCGGGAACTTGTGCGAAACATCAACGTTCTCTGACAGTGGCGATTAAACGCGCCCGGACCATTGCGCTCCTGCCTTATGTAGGCACATCGGAATTTTAATTGATCCTTATTCCGGGCTGCCTCAAAGGAGAAGCGGATAGTGCCTCAACCCAACCAGGGCAAAGTGTCAAGGGACATTCTGAGCGGTATAACAATTACCATCTCAATTTTCGCCGTTTCAATTTATATGCCGCTCCTGGGGTTGTTTTGTGCACTATTTCTCCCGCTGCCGGTCCTTTTTTACAGGTCCAAGCTCGGCCGTAAAAATGGTGGCATTGTTCCGGCAGTGACCATTACCGCCGTGGTCGTGGTTACCGGCAGCCTGTCCTTCGAAGCCGTGTTCTTTGCCGGACTGATCATCCTCGGGTTTGTTCTGGCCGAGCTGATCGAAATGAATCTGACGGTGGAAATAACCATCGGATTCGCAGCCGGCTCGGTTCTGCTGATCGGCATGCTGGCTTTGTTCTTTTACAGTATCGGATCCCAAACGGGGATCTATAAGCTGGTTTCAGATTATGTCCTTATGAATCTGGAATTTTCTCTGGCAATGTATGAGCGCATGGGCATGTCGGATGAAAATGTCCGTCTGATAGCCGGTTCTTTAAAAGATATTCAATACGCTATTGTAAGAATTATACCCGGGTTGGCTGTTGCTTCGATTCTGTTTGTTTCATGGATGAACCTGCTGATGGCCAGGCTGATCCTGATCCGCAAAAGCCTGTTTTTTCCCGGGTATGGCGCCCTTAACCGGTGGCGGTCGCCCGATTTTCTCGTGTGGGGCGTCATCGGGTCCGGTGGATTGTTGCTGACCGGGGCTAAATCGTTTAAAATGCTTGGCCTGAATGGGCTGATAATTCTGCTGACGATATATTTTTTTGCAGGGATTGCCGTTGTGTCATTTTTTTTTGATAAAAAGCGGCTTCCGCCCATGCTGAGATTTTTTTTATACAGCCTGATTGCCTTGCAACAACTGTTCCTGCTGTTTGTGATCGGGTTGGGTTTGTTCGATACCTGGCTAAATTTCAGAAAAATTGAAACCGGCCGGTCAATATCAGAAGACTCCTGAAAAACAGGATTTTTCAATTCATAGTGGAGGCCCTTAAATGAAAGTAATTTTAAAAGAAACCATTGATTCCCTGGGAATCATCGGCAGCGAAGTCGTCGTTGCAGCCGGATACGCCCGAAACTATCTTTTGCCACAGAAAAAAGCGGTTCTTGCCACACCGGAAAATCACCGAATGCTGCAGCAGGAAAAAGCCAAGCTTAACATTCAAATCGCCAAGGAAAGAAAGATTGCCGAAGAAATGGCCAAGCGGCTGGATGGCGTTGTGTGTAAACTGCAGGCAAAGGTCAGCGAAGAGGACCGCCTGTACGGTTCGATAACGACCCGGGACATCGCCGCGGCTCTGTCTGCCCAGGATATTCAAATTGAAAAAAGAATGATCCTTCTGGGTGAACCCATCAAAACCCTCGGCTCATTCAAAGTACCGATCCGTATCTATACGGATGTAGAACCGGAAATCACCGTGGAAATCACACCGGAATAATTGGCAGGGTTCACAGACAAAAATGGGTGACGGCAAAACGCCCATTTTTTTAAACAACTTTTAGAACAGTTGAACTGATGGCCGGCAGCCGATTACAAACCCAAAAAGATCCTTTACTCCAGCACCTTCCTCCTCAAAGTCTTGAGGCGGAAGAATCGATCCTGAGCGCCATTTTAATTGATAACCAAACGCTGCTGGATATCATGGACATCCTGGGGCCGGCGGATTTCTATCGATCCGCCCACCAAAAAATCTTTTCCGCCATCACCGAACTTTTTTCCAAAAACGAACCGGTGGACCTTGTCACCCTGAGCAACCTGCTGCGGGAGAAAGGCGAACTGGAAGCAACCGGCGGGGCATCTTATCTTGCCTCCATCGTAGACACCGTCCCGCTGGCCGTCAATGCCCAGCATTATGCTAAAATCATTCGTGATAAGGCCTGCCTGCGCCGCCTGATCGAAAAAGCCAATGCCATCAGTAAACAGTGTTTCCAAAACCCGGGCGACGTCTCCGAGGTCATCGATTTTGCCGAAAACGCGATTTTCGAAATATCCCAGAACAAAATCCGGCCGGCCTTTTTCCCCCTCGGCAAAATAATCGAAGACAATATCGATACCCTGGAAGAACGTCAGGGCAACAAGAGTCTGGTTACCGGTGTTCCCACCGGATTTACCGACCTTGACGGCCTGACATCCGGCTTCCAAAATTCGGACCTGATTATTCTGGCCGGTCGTCCCAGTATGGGGAAAACCGCATTTGCCCTTAATATCGCCAGAAATGTTGCGGTGGAAGCCAATATCCCCGTGGCGATATTTTCACTTGAAATGGCCAAGGAACAACTCTCCATGCGGATGCTGTGCACCGAGGCAAAAATTGATTCATCCCGTTTACGCAGCGGCTTTTTCGGTAAAAAAGACTGGGTCAAACTAACCGATGCCGCCGGCATCCTGGCCGATGCCCCCATTTTCATAGATGATTCGCCGGATATCTCGGTGGTTGAAATTCGGGCAAAGGCCCGCCGGCTCAAAATAGACAAAGACATCGGCCTGATTATTATCGATTACCTGCAGCTGATGAAGACGCGCGCCTCGGCTGAACGCAGAGATCTTGAAATTTCGGAGATCTCGCGATCCTTAAAAATACTGGCCAAGGAACTCAGCCTGCCGGTCATCGCCTTGTCCCAGCTCAACCGGAAGCTGGAGGAACGGCAGGACAAACGTCCCCTGCTTTCAGACCTAAGGGAATCCGGAGCCCTTGAACAGGACGCGGATGTGGTTGCGTTTATCTACCGTGACGAAGTTTACAATAAAGATGAAAACAACCCCAAAAAAGGAACCGCTGAAATCCTGCTGAAAAAACAGCGCAATGGGCCCATCGGCGATGTTAATATTAAATTTTTCGGGGCCTACACCCGTTTTGAAAATCTTACCACACGGGAATAAAGTGACCACTATCTTAAAGCGTTATCCCGCCTTTTCTTTTTGTTTGCGATCAATCAGGGGGAAAAAAATCAAAACTTAATGAAGCGGATTTATGGAAATACCGGCGGGCTGAAAGCAAACCATTTTCGCCGGCTGGAAAATCTTTACCGACGTCGAATCCCCCCTGATTTTCTAATAACCAGCGAACTCACCCGCGACATCTGCCTCATCTCGCATGAATTGCGCCGCCAGATCGGCCTGTTGATAGACCGCAACGGCCAGATTTCCTATGTCATTGTCGGCGATCATCAAAAAATTGTCATCCCCGATACCGACGCCTATCGCATTACGCCCGGCCGACTTAAAGGATTACGGTGCGTGCATACCCATCTCGGCGACGAGCCCCTTACCCGGGACGATCTGACCGATTTAGCCCTGCTGCGCCTGGACATGATGGCCGCCGTCACCATTAACGCGGACGGGCTGCCCCGTCAGGTCCACGCCGGCCACATTCTGCCGGGAGACACGGCCGAGGCCCCCTATCAACAACTGCCGCCGCTATCTCCGCATCAGCTTGAAATCGGCTGTCTGCAGATGATAAAGGCCCTTGAGGATGAACTCGCCCATGTCCGGGCTTCTTATAATGCCGACCTGAAAAAAGAACGCGCGCTGCTGGTAAGCGTATCCACCGCACCCAAAAAAGTTTCCCTTGACAGCATGGCGGAACTAAAAGAGCTTGCCCTGTCGGGCGGAATTCATGTTATCGGAACCGTGCTGCAGCATCGAAACCAGACCGACACCCGGTTCCTGATGGGCATCGGAAAGCTCCAGGAACTAACCATTCTGGCGCTGCAGAAGGACGTCACCCTCATCGTTTTTGACCAGGAATTGAATGCGTCGCAAATTCGCTCCATAACGGACCAGGTCGCACTTAAGGTCATCGACCGGACCCAATTGATTTTCGATATATTTGCCCAGCGCGCCCAAACCCGGGAAGGTAAACTTCAGGTCGAACTGGCCCAGCTCAAGTACCTGCTGCCGAGGCTGGTAATGAAAAACACGGCCATGTCGCGCTTGACCGGCGGCATCGGCGGCCGCGGTCCGGGGGAAACCAAGCTGGAAATTAACCGGCGTCGGGTCCGCGACCGGATCGGACGGCTTGAAAAGGCGTTGACCCAGGTCCGCAAACACAGGAAGCAGCAAAAAGCCCGCCGGCAAAAAAAAGGGCTGCCGGTTATTTCCATCATCGGATACACCAATGCCGGGAAATCGACCCTGCTCAATTCGCTCACCAAAAGCAACGAGCTGGCCGAAAGCCGCCTGTTTGCCACCTTGGATCCTGCCAGCCGGCGTTTGAAATTTCCCCGGGACATTGAGGTCATCATCACGGATACGGTGGGGTTTATCAAGAATCTCCCCAAGGATTTGATGGTGGCTTTTCGCGCCACTCTGGAAGAACTTGAAAGCGCTGATCTCTTACTGCATGTTATTGATATCAGCAATCCGCGCTTCGAAGACCAAGTTGAATCCGTTGAAAAAATCCTAACCGATCTGAACCTGCACCGGATCCCTACGATCCGGGTATTGAACAAAAAAGACCGGGTGCCGCCTGAAACACTCCCCGGTTTCGTCCGGTCGATTAAAGGAATCGCTATTTCAGCCAATAACAGCGCCACCCTCGGCGACTTGATCCAGGCAATGGCTTCCAGCATTAGCCCTAACGCAGTATAAACAACAGGGCAAAGAGTGGTACTTACAAAAACCAAGCAAATCAGACCACGCATCTCTCAAAAAAAAGAATCCCCCTGGAGCAAGACTTGTCGACAACCCCCCTTCGGCCTGAGCTCAGGGTCGAAGACAAGTCGAGTTGCTGCAGAGAGATTTTTTATAAGATAATTTGAATTGGGCTATTGAACTTTTAAATTGAGGCTGTTGTCTGAAATCAGTTCTTCCAGAATTTCAATGCGCGCATTTTGTTCCTGCTCAATGGCACAGCGCAGATTGAGCGCACAAAACTTTTTACAAACCTTGTCGTTGATGTTGAATCCACCAAAACAACCCAGATAGTCGTCCAATGCAACTGACCGCATTAACTCTTTTCGCATGTCCCATCCTTTAAATCCAATAATGAAAGCATTTCCTGATGGATATTCCCGTTGCTTGCCAGAACTTCCCTTTTATCAAGCGTAAATGCGCTGTTCGAAAAATCCGTAATAACCGACCCGGCTTCGCCGGCAATTACCACCCCGGCAGCCGTATCCCATGGTTTTAAATTCTGTTCCCAGAAAGCTTCAAAACGTCCGCAGGCCACATAACACAGATCGAGGGCCGCAGAACCCAGCCGCCTTACGCCCTGGGCAACTTTTAAACAGCTTGTAAATCGATTCATCATCGGGCTAAAAACATTTTCAAGGTCGTAGGGGAATCCCGTGACCAGCAGGCTTTCCGAAACGGTTTTCACGTCCGAAACCCGTATCGGCCGACCGTTTAAAAAGGCCCCCTGCCCCTTGGCTGCAATAAAGAGTTCATCCGTCATGGGGCTCAAAATAATGCCCAAAACAAGCTCTTTATCTACACGAAAAGCAATGGAAATTGAAAAAAGCCCCAATCCGTGGGCAAAATTCGTTGTCCCGTCAAGGGGGTCAATTATCCAGCAGCAGTCGGCCGACCCGATATCATCACCGCTTTCCTCCGCCAGAATGCCGTGGCGAGGGAAAGCGCCCCGAATGGTATCGATGATGACCTTTTCAGATTCGGCGTCAGCTTCGGTAACGAGATCGTTGGCTCCTTTTTTCCGGACCCTTTTTACCCGGCCAAGCTTCATCCGCAGTACTTCGGCAGCTTTAAAGGCTGCAGCAACCCCCACCCTTTTTTCAGATTCCAGCAACATAAGGGGTGTTTCTATAATTTTTTAGTTGGTGCTGTCAATATTTATTCGGCCGGGACGGAACGTTTAAGCGGACCCGGGTCGGGCCATTCCTTCGGCTGCAAAGCGGATATAGCGGTTGTCACAAAACCGTTCCGTTATCCCAACGTTTTTTTCTACAACCGCTTATACCGCAATTCATCGTTTCGGAACTTGATTATGGAAAGCGGTATATAGGGGGTGGCGCAAACTGGAAATGCCGGGATAAAATTGAAAAAACCGATACCGGGAGGGACGGAAGGGGGTTAAAACTTTCCGGCTTCAAGTTTATTGCTTATAAATTCTACCTGCCGGCGCATGGCAACGCTTTGCCTTAATTCACGTTCCACCACCCCAATGGCATGAAGAGCTGTGGCGTGATAGCGGTTGAAACTACGCCCGATCTCCTGCAGCGGAGAATCCGTATATCGACGGGACAAAAACATGGCGATATGCCGCGGCCGGACAACGGTCTGTTTGCGGGACCGTGAAACGATATCGCCGATGGAAATGTTAAACTCCCTGCACACCAATTTTTTGATGACATCAATGGTAATATTTTTGCTCTGCCGGGCAATATTTTTGACAACGCTTCTGGCAAGGCCCAAATCAATGGGCGCACCCAAGAGAGAAGATTTGGCGGTCACGCCGATCAGGCCGCTTTCAAGCTGCCGGACATTATCTGAAAGCTCGCTTGCCAGGTAACTTTTAACATCGTCCGGCATCTCATATCCATTTAGCTTGGCTTTTTTTTCTAAAATCCGGACCCGTGTCCTGAAATCCGGCGGATCAATGGCTGAAATCAGGCTGCAGGACAGCCGTGAACTCAACTGCTCATTCATTTTCGGGATGTCGGCCGGCAAATAACAGCTGGTGAAAATTAATTTTTTATTGGCATCCAGCAGACAATCCAGGGTTAATGCGAGCTCGGTTTGGGTGCCCACCTTTCCGCTCAGGAAATGGATATCCTCCAGCAGCAACACGTCGCAGCGCTTTCTGTATTTTTCTTTGAACCTGTCAAGGACGTCATGCCGCAGGGCATGAATCATTTCATTGGTGAAGTCTTCCGAGGTGATATAATAGACCCGCTCGGACGGGGTTTCAGATAAAATGGAATGGCCCACGGCCTGGGAGAGATGACTCTTCCCCATACCGGTCTTGGATAAGAGAAACAGGGAGTTTTGGTGCGAATTTTTGTGTGAAGCCAGAGAAAGTGCCGCTGTATAGGCAAAATCATTATTATCCCCGACAACAAACTGGTCAAAGGTAAAATCTTTCCGCAGCAGGCGCCCGCTGTGGGGCTGCAGGTTCAGGTGGGGAAGCGGCAGTTGACGTTCTTCCTCCGGTTTTGATTTTGAATCTCCGTTTCTGCCGGACACAGTAATAAAAAGCCGGCAGGGATTGCCGGAAATCCGAGCCATTTCCTGCTCGATCAAGGCCCCGTACTGATCAAGAACCCGTTTTTTAGAAAACAAATTCGGGCAGGTCAACACCAGACCGCCCGGCTTGTCTTTTTCAAACTCCATGGGTTCAATCCACATGCTGAAGCTGTGGCGTGGAATTTGTTCTTTTAAAACATTTTTGGCTTCTTGCCAGATAGCTTCCATAAATAAAAAAAATCGACGTTAATGAAAATAAGGTGTTGTTATTGAAGAGATAATTGGAAAAATTGCAACAAGACCAAACGGTTTGACAGAGTTATCTCGGATTATGAAAAAACTGTCCCCCCAAAAACTGGTTATCTTTTATGGCATTGACCCGCGGGTGTCAAACCGAAAAAATAGGGGTTAAAGTTTATTTGCAAACGAGTTATGAACAATTTTTATCTCTTTGTTTTTATTTGATATATAACTAAACCGGCCTGCAATCGCTACGGAATGAACCCTTTCGGGAAAGATCCTATTTCTTTAAACATTTTAGGCATATCCACGCTTCTGCTTAGAATCTTGACAATTATGCCTTATCAAAATATCTCTTATTTTCTACCATTATCTCTTATTATCTAATATTTTCTAATTAATTTCAGAGCGTCTGTTTAAAGTTGGTCCGATGCAGCCCTTTACTGCAAATCTAAATCAATATGATTTTATTTGAAAAAAAACCGGGTTTCTGTAGTATGATGAATTTTTCGATTTAATTTTGCCGTCTTATACAGCGGTTGTCAAAAAAACGTTCCGTTATCCCAACGTTTTTTTCTACAACCGCTTATACCGCAATTCATTGTTTCGGAACTTTATTATGGAAAGCGGTATAATGACATATGCCGGATGGGGCGTCCCTGGGCAATATTTTATTCAGTCGCGCCCATCCACCGGCGTTGTCGGGAAATGATCACTTTATGGAATCTGAAGCCATCATCATTCGGGGTGCCAGGCAGCACAATCTGAAAAACATTGATATTGAACTGCCGCGCAACAAACTCATTGTTGTAACAGGGCTTTCGGGGTCCGGCAAGTCAACCCTGGCCTTTGACACCCTTTATGCCGAAGGACAGCGCCGCTATGTCGAGTCGCTCTCAACATACGCGCGCCAGTTCTTGGAAAGAATGGAAAAGCCGGACGTCGATTCGATTGACGGCCTTTCGCCAGCCATCGCGATAGAGCAAAAAACAGCCAGCCATAACCCGCGCTCAACAGTGGGAACCGTTACGGAAATATACGATTATTTACGTTTGCTCTTTGCCCGGGTCGGATCGCCGCATTGTTATCGTTGCGGCCGGGAGATAACATCGCAAAGCATAGACCAGATAGTCGACAAGGTTATGGCGCTGGGTTCGGGCGACAAGGTCATCATCCTGGCCCCGCTGGTAACCGACCAAAAGGGGTCGCACGAAGCGCTCTTCAAACAGCTTAAAAAGGAGGGTTTTGCCCGCGTCCGGATAGATGGTGAGATGTTGGAACTTGAATCCGTCGGCCGGCTTGATAAAAACAAAAAGCATACCATAGACGTCGTTGTGGATCGGCTGATCGTTAAGGAATCCATCAGGAATCGCCTGGCGGATTCTCTTGAATTGGCTCTTTCCCGGTCAGATGGAATCCTTAGGGTGGATGTCGTTGGAAAAGGGTCCTATCTTTTCAGCGAAAAAGCGGCCTGTATTGATTGCGGCATCAGTTTCCCCGAATTGACGCCGGCCAGCTTTTCTTTCAACTCTCCCCAGGGCGCCTGTCCAAAATGCGACGGGTTGGGTTCAACCACGGAGTTTGACCCGGGATTGATCGTTCCCAATACCGAACTTTCCCTGCGGGATGGGGCAATCGCCCTTTGGGCCAACCGAAATTCCGTTCACTTTGTCGAATTTTTAGAAGCCCTCACACGCCACTACGGCGTGGATATTTATACCCCCTACAAAGATCTTCCGGAACGATTCAGACAGGTGCTCTTATACGGCTCAAGTCAAGAAGAAATCACCTATTATTTTGAGCGCAATAACCGCCGCTACACCTATCGAAAGCCCTTTGAAGGAATCCTGCCGAAACTTGAAAGACGCTATCTCGAAACCGACTCCCACCAGTCCCGCGATGAAATCCGGCGGTTCATGAACTTTCGTATCTGTCCGGAATGCAACAGCTCCCGGCTCAACCGGATCAGCAGCGCAGTCCAGGTCGGCGGCCGGCGAATATTTGAAATCACTGCGCTATCGGTAGCGTCGGCCCACACTTTTTTTAACAGCCTGACGTTAAGCGGCCAAAAAAAAATTATTGCCTCACGGATCTTGAAAGAAGTTATTGAACGACTGACGTTTCTTGAAAACGTGGGGCTCAACTATTTGACCCTTGACCGCTCGGCCTACACCCTTTCCGGCGGAGAGAGCCAGCGCATCCGGCTGGCCACCCAGATCGGATCAAAATTGACCGGCGTGTTGTATGTTCTGGACGAACCCAGTATCGGTCTTCATCAGCGCGACAACCAGCGGCTCTTGAAAACCCTGATGCAGATGCGGGCCCTCGGCAATACCGTCATGGTCGTCGAACACGATGAAGAAACTGTTCGTGCAGCCGACCATGTTGTGGATATGGGACCCGGCGCAGGAATGCTGGGCGGCGAAGTGGTTTTTTCAGGGATACCGGCCCAGTTGATGCGCTGCGAGAAATCATTGACCGGTCAATATCTTTCCGGTCGCAAACGGATTGAAATCCCTGCCAGGCGTCGTTCCGGCTCGCAGCAAAAGCTCGTCCTGCTGGGAGCCGCGGAAAACAATCTTAAAAACATCGATGTCGTGTTTCCCCTGGGCCTCTTTGTCTGCATCACCGGCGTGTCCGGTTCGGGAAAATCAACCCTGTTGCTGGAAACCCTTTTTCGGGTCCTTTCCCAGCGCCTCTACCACGCCCGCGTTCCCGTTGGAAAATATCAATCCATTGCCGGAATTGAGCATATCGATAAAATTGTCAACATCGACCAGTCCCCCATCGGCCGGACACCGCGATCAAACCCCGGGACGTATACCGGTGTGTTTACCCACTTCCGGGAACTTTTTGCGAAGACACCCGAAGCCCGCATGCGCGGTTACAAAGCCGGTCGTTTCAGTTTTAATGTCAAGGGCGGCCGCTGCGAAGCCTGCAGCGGCGACGGCATCATAAAAATTGAAATGCATTTTCTGCCGGATGTTTACGTTGTCTGCGATGTCTGCCAGGGGAAAAGGTACAATCGTGAAACCCTCGAGATCAGATACAAGGGTAAAAACATTGCGGACATTCTGGATATGACCGTCAACCAGTCCCTCCAGTTTTTTAAAAACATCCCCACCATCCGCGTCAAGTTGACGACCCTGGCGGATGTCGGTATCGGATATATCCGGCTGGGACAGCCGGCCACCACATTGTCGGGCGGAGAGGCCCAGCGCGTCAAGCTGTCACGCGAATTAAGCAAAAGAAGCACCGGCCGGACGGTCTATATATTGGATGAACCGACCACCGGCCTGCATGCCGACGACATTCAGAAACTTTTGAATGTCCTGAACACGCTGGTGGACACCGGCAATACGGTCATTGTCATTGAGCATAACATGGATGTCATCAAATCCGCCGACCACATCATCGACCTGGGGCCGGAAGGCGGGGATGCGGGGGGGTATGTGGTGGGGTGCGGCACGCCGGAAGAACTTGCCGGAAACGATGCTTCCCATACCGGTCGATATTTAAGAAAATACTTATAAAACATCGGGGCCGTGTGGATAACCCACACGGCCCCTGCTTCATTAGGAATGGAAACTTTCTATTGACCCAGCAACTTCAGCATATCTGCCAGTTGGGGGGCTTTCCCCAAAAGCATAAAGGCAATTACCAGGGTATAAATAACCAGCGACTCGATCAGGGCCAGACCGATAATCATGGTAACCGTGACCTTGCCCGAAGATTCGGGGTTTCTGGCAATCCCTTCCACCGCGGCTTTCAACCCCAAGCTCTGTGCGATGCCGCCAATCGCAGCTGCGATAGCGATACCGAATCCGGCAGCCGTAACGCAGGCCGTAAAAAATTTCAACACATGTTCTTCCATCTTCAGCTTCCTCCTTTTAGGTGTGATTCATTGGCTTCTTCTAACTTTCCCATCTTGATTATTTAAGGCTTTTTTTAATGCGCATGTTCCATCGCGCCGGCAAAATACATGATCGAGAGCATAAAAAACACAAACGCCTGAACAAAGGCAACAAAGATCCCCATTGCCATGATCGGCAGCGGCACAAAAAAAGCGCCGGCCAGACCGAAAAGGATCGCCAAGACCAATTCATGCCCGCTCATGTTGCCGAAAAGACGCATGGACAGCGACAGCACCCTGGCAAAATGGCTGATCAATTCAATGGGCAGCATAATTGGGACCAGCCACCATACCGGTCCGATGAAGTGCTTATAATACTTGGCGCCATGGTACCTGAAACCGATATAATGCGTAAAACAAAAAACAACGATGGCGCATGACAGGGTCGTATTATAGCTCGCCGTCGGCGGAAAAAATCCGGGAACCAGTCCGATCAGGTTGCAGACGAAGATATACAGAAATACCGTTCCCAGGACCGGAAAAAACCAGCGGCCCTCCTCGCCGGTAATATCGACGATAAAATCTTCAAGACCCACGACAACAAATTCAAAAACATTCTGCATCTTCGTCGGGATGCTGGCTAAGTTCCGGGTGGCAATGCTTCCCATCACGATCAGAACGATCATTACCAGCCAGGAATAAAGAACATGTGGATAGGCATGCGCAAAGTGCTCAAGACTTTTAATGCCGGTAAATTCAGTGGCCTTGACCAGAAAAAGATACGGATGTTCCAACTTAAGTTGCCTCCTTGAAAATAATATTTTTTAACTCGTACAGGGCTGCGATCTTAATGCTCACCACCACGACAGAAAGACCGATCAACAGCCCCCCGGGGTCGACCATATGTTTTGAAATCAGAACAAAGATAAGACTTGCGCTGAGCATAAACCGAAAATAGTGCCTGGCAACGATGGATTTGACTGAAGGAAGGCGGGTTCGATTAAAAGCCTTTTTAAGGGTACGATACATGAGGTGAAAGTTGATGGTAACAATCAGACCGCCGGCGATAATCCCCATGGTAAAATCAAACTTTGCGATGATGCCGGCGGCGATGCTGGCAATCAAAAGCACGACCCAATTGGAATAGTTGATAAATCTAAGTATGCGCTGTTGGATACCCATACAACATGTCTTTCAGCTTTTTAGGACAGTTGCCGAACGCCTCATTTTGAGAGGCACGTTAGAACTTTCTTATTTTTTTTATCGCCAGCGCGATATTTCTAAAGCCGGCAGCGATTCCCAAAACAAGAAAAATAAGTGCCGCCCAAGGTGACGAGTGAAACACTTTTTCATCAAGATAGTTTCCGATAAAATAACAGATGACAATGGGAAGCGCTATCTGGAAACCCAGACTGCCGAAATAGGCGAGATCCCTGATATAACGTCTGGTTTCTCTTTGCATAGAAAAGAACGCCCAGCATCATCAAAAAAATCAACCAAAGGTGATTTAATTAACATATGAAATCCGGCAAGTCAATGGTATTTTGGCTGCTGCCGGCACTCCCCGGCGTATAGAGACGCCCCGCCGCTCTATCCCCGCAAGTTTCCCTTTTTGTAAGCTGTATGGGAATTTACGGCTGTGGAGAGTCTCCGGTATTTTCCCATTTTGAAATAACCCCTTTTCGATGGAGGTCGTTAAAAACCTTCACTATTTCGGGATCAAACTGGGTGCCGGCCCCGGCCAGCAGCATTTGCATGGCGCTGTTGATGTCCAGCTTTTTCCGATAGGCCCGATCCGACGTCATGGCATCAAAGGCATCCGCCACAAACAGAATGCGGGCCAACAGCGGAATGTTGTCATGTTGCAAGCCGCGCGGATATCCCGACCCATCGAAACGCTCATGGTGGCATCGGATAATTTGCTGTTCCCGGCCCCACATCCCCAGCTTTCCGACAATGTCTGCGCCGATGTTGGGATGCTCCTGGACTTTCTGGAATTCCACATCGGTCAACTGTCCGGGTTTCAGCAGAATGTCATCCCGGATGCCGATCTTGCCGATATCATGGAGGCGACCGGCCACATTGAGAATATCAATCTCTTCGGCGGCGCACCCCAGTTCCCGACCGATTAATATCGATAAATCGGTCACACGGATTGAATGCTGCTGGGTGTAGAGATCGCGAAATTCAAGGGCCCTTACAAACCCGTACAGGGTTGCAAAAAGATTCTGATAGATATTTTCATACAGCGCCAGGTTTTCAATGGCATAGGCAGCGTTTTTCGTCATAAAAGACATATAAAACAGGTCTTTATCGGTGAACCGGGCCGATCCCGTACATATGGTGGCCATTAATACCCCGAAAACCTTGTCTTTTATTTTTAAAGGTGTCAGCAACAGAGACGATATATCCCGGGGCAACCCGCGTACCCCTTTATTTTCAGCGATCAGCAGCGGCAATTCATCCGCAACGACCTCCATAATCAAGGATTCCACGGCCTGCATCCCGTCATTGCCGCCGTCCGGGCAATCCCTGCCGGACGCCGCGATTGCAAAAGGTCGCTGGACGGCGTCATTGATGACATAAAATTTCGTCTCCTGCGCACCGCTCAGCTCCAGTGACAATTCGACAACCCGTTTAAAGATATCGAAGCTTGAGTCAATCGAGGTAAAATGACTCATTATTTTATTTAAAATATTTAACTCTTCGACCTTAAAAAGGAGTTCCTTGTTTAAAACCTCAAGCCGGGCTTTGCTTTCGACCTCCTTCTTTAAAATAATATTTTCCACGAAAAGCTCGCGTTCCCGCAGCACCCGCCGCAGGCACAACTCCATCTGATTCAAGCTGATCGGTTTTATCAAAAAATCAACCACCCCATTTTTTAAGGTGTGGAGGGTATTGTCCAGAGAGGGATAGCCCGTCATCACGATAACCGGTATGGTATTGTCCGCTTCACGGATATATTCGGCAAGCGCCAGCCCGTCCATTCCGGGCATGTTGATATCGGTAAAGCAGCAATCTATTTTCTCGTTCTTCAGGACTTCCACAGCGTGATGGCCGTTTGATGCGGTTATAACCTGATACCCCTTGTGCCGGAAATACTCGTCGGCCAATTCCAGAATATCCACTTCATCGTCTACGAAAAGGATCGTTTCGGTTCTCTTGTTTTCCATTGGTCTCTTCACACAAATTAGGCCGAACGGACTCCAAAAACTATTTCAGGCAGAACACCGCTTGCCCCCCCGCCTGCTCTCCCGGGGTGCTGCAATTCATTTTTAGCCCGGCCATATCAGCAGGTTGTATCGTATCATAAAAGGGCAGGATTATCTATACCACAAGGTAAATTCCTCAGCGTGTTTTACGGCATGGAAGGCCTGTCTTTTAGCCCGAAATCCACAACCTCGCCCCCTTTGTCAAGGGTTTCCGGCATCAGGCAGGACGCCGCCAGCGATACCAGTGCGCCCACGCAGTAGATCAGAAACATCTTCTGGTAAGCGCTTAGGACGGCGGAACGCACGCCAGTCTCATCCCCAGCAATGATCATTCCCACCAGAATCTGGAAAAAGGCGCCCCCAAAAAAGGGAAATATATTGACACAACCCATGGCCGTTCCGGCGATCGCCATGGGAAAAAGCTCTTTGGAAACAGCGGCCTGAATCGGACCGGCAGCGCCGCCTGCCAAAAAAATACAGAAGAACAGAACGTACAACCCGGCCGGATTCAACCGCGTCATGAAAAGATACAGTGTCAGAGAAGCGAGCAGCATCAGCGTACTGCAGCCGATCAGAACAATTTTTCGGCCCAGCCGATTGGCGGTCCAGCCCAGCAAGGGGCTGCCTAAAATCAAAGACAGCGCAAACATCGACAGGATCCCGCCGGCCGCAGGCTTGCTGAGGCCATAGACCTGCATCAGAAAAGGACCGCCCCAGAGCCCGCCGACGGCAAAGGCGATGCCGGGTGCAAAAAACCCCCAGATCGATATCGGCCAAAAACGTCCGGACGTCACCACGGTTTTAAGGCCCTGCCAGAGGGGGATGTCAGGAACCGATCCCGCAGCCGGAACCGTTCGGATCGGCGCCAACCCCATATCCGACGGACGATTGCGTACAAAGACAAAGATCAGGACGGCCATCACGAATGTCAACGCTCCGACAGCAGCCAGGGTCATGCGCCAGCCCATCAGGCTGCTGGCCCAGGCCAGCGGCGCACTGGCCAGCAGGGCGCCCACACCGCCCATTGCCATAAAAAGACCGCCCATAATCACAAACTGCCGGGGGTCAAACCATTCAGCGATCAGTTTAAAATTAGACACAAACAGGGTCGATACCCCCAGCCCCACCAGCACGCGTCCGAAAACGGCGGTGGCCAGACTGTTGGTGTGCGACATCAAAAGGGCGCCCAGCGCGGCGATGACAAAAAAAAAGGAAACCGTATAGCGCGGCCCCCAGCGATCGACCAGCAGCCCGGTGGGGAGTTGCATCAGGGCATAGGGATAAAAATACGCGGACGCCAGGACACCCAGCAGCGTCCCCCCCACACCAAAGGACGCCTGGATATCAAGCGCCAGTACGGCCGGGCATAGGCGCTGAAAAAAAACAAGCACATAGCCGCTGAATATCAGCGCGCAGATTACATAGCGATAGTTATATGACTTGGGCGGCAGGTAGGCCAAACCCGATCTCCTGTTTTATCTGGTCTGAGATGAACCGGTTACCTCAACCGTATATTTTTCCAGTGACGCCAAGTCCTCCGGCAGTTGGGAAAAAACGATCATGAAGGGAAGGGTTTGCCGGGGCGCCACCGTTTCTTTCGGCCCTATAACGTCAAGCCGTTCTGAAAGGCGTTTTTGAATGGTTTCCGCAGAAAGGCCGCCAAGCGCTTCATCCGAAATCAGATCGCCGCAATAAACAGTCTGCGATTTTACGAAATTATTATGGGTAAAGAGTCTTCCGGTAACGCGGATTTGCCCGCGGGGCGCATTGTAGTCATTCCGAACCCAGCCGGAAATAACCAGCAGCGGGCCGCTATGAGAATTTTGTACAAACCGGCTTTCAGTTCCATATACTGCTATCTTAAGATTGCCTAAGTCCTTAACTTTAGGGCGCAACATGCCACTGATATAAGGGATGCGTATGCCGAGACCGTAATGCAGAACGGATATCCCCCCCAGGAAGAGCAGCAGACATGTCATCCCCCAGAATAACGGTGCGGGGATGCCGACACGTCTTCGCCAGAAAGATGCCCCTTTTTGACCCGGTGGTTTCAGCGCCTTTGTTTTCTTTGGCTCACTCTTGCGGGAAGGATCCACATGGATCTCTTGAAACTTGCCGATAGTCGTCCGGGTTTTATACTCCGGTGCAACATCACCTGAACCCGGACCCGTTTGGCGCGGGTAGAACGCTTGGGGAATCGGACGGTTTGGTTGTTCGCCATCAGGGGCCGCGAATTCAGGCACGTCATTCACTTTCGGGTGTCCGGCTGCAGCCCCGAACCGGTTAATATCGTTCACCCCCAGCCAGTCGTCTTCGGATTCGGACTCCCTTTCATGGCCGGATATGGCCACTGACTCTCCGGAATCGAAAACCGTATCGTCATCAAGATCTATTTCGATATCAGCCTCGTCAGCCGCCTGGTCCGCGCCTGCATCGGGCAAGACTTCAAGAATGACATCCTCATCTTCAGCCCCGGGGGCTTTAAAGGGCGCCCCTTCTGAAAAATCCGCATTCGTGCTTTCATTGTCGGCGGCGTAATCGACTCCCGGCGCAATCTCCTCGGCCGGCAGTTCGTCATCCGGCAAAATCTCCAGCTCCAGGTCTTCAAATTCAGCCGCACCCGCCGCCGCTAGAGGTGTTCTGTCAGGAGCTGCTTCCTCGGATTCAGCCTGCATCTCCAGGCTGACGTCCGGACTCCCGACCGATGCATCCGTCACTGCTTCATCTGACGGCCCCTTATCGGGCTTATCAGCCCAATCCTCAAACCCCGGTCTTTGCTGCAACGCCGATTCCGGCGTTTCAATGCCGGGCTCCTCCTCCATTTCCAATCCCAGACTATCGGCATCGAAGTCGATGTCCCCTTCGGTTTCTTCCCCGGGCAGTTCACCGTCCGGTAACAAAAGGGGCTGATCTTCCGATTCATCTGCATCAGTTTCCCCGGCATCGATTTCGATGCCCAGTTCCATCCCGTCTTCCGACGGTTCCTCATCCGGCAGTCCATCTTCCCACAAAATGTCCAGTTCAGCGGCTCCGCTTACCGGCTCCGCCTTGTCCGGCCGTTCATCCTCCCACACAATTTCCGGTGGGCCGGCTTCAGCCGGCGACGATGCAGCGGCCTCCGGCAGGCCCCCCGGCGCCTCCCCCTCGCTGATCAGCTCGATATCTGCTGCACTGATTTCAACAGTCCCGGGGAACTCGATGGCCGGTGGATCGCTGATCGACCCCGTTTCTGCACCACTGTCCGTGTTTTCAGCGTCGATCTTTTCCTGAACGGACATTGCCGCAGCTTCTGCTAAAACCGGTCCTGCACCTGAAATATTTTCATTTTCAGGCGGGGATTTCTTTTTGCGGCCCCCATGAATCCAGCAGCGCCCATCTGCGATTGCAAGATTCTTGCAGGGTGAACCCGTTCGGGTCAAGGCGTCACAGCGGACAAATCCCTCGCTAATTTTGCTTTCATCTGCTGGGTTCTGGCTGTTCGGTTCCACTTCCAATGCTCCGGTTAAAGAACCATTTGACGCAGTTGCTTTTTGTTTCATGTTCTATATGCAACTGCAGGGGTTTCTATGCAGTCGTACATTTTAGAAATATAGGCAATAACTGCTGGTAAATCAAGACATATATAAAGGATAAAAAAAGAAAGAAACCAAATAGATACACCTGCGATCCGTCTTAAATTTTTATATCCGGATATAATTTTTTAACGCAGTCCGGACAAATACCGTGGCTGAATTCAGCATCGGAATGGTCCTGGATATATTTCTCTATTCGGTTCCAGTACCCTTTATCGTCACGTATGCTCTTGCAGCTGCTGCATATGGGTAAAAAACCGCAGTGTCTTGACCTCTGAAAGGGCTTTCTGAAGCTCTTGTATGACCTTGTCCCGTTCCTTTTCCGCTGTTTTGCGCCGCTCGATCTCCTGCTGTGCCAGGGAAAGTTCAAACTTGATTTCAGCCACCTGCTTCAAAATGGCCAGAACCGGACGGTTCTCGATTTCAATTCCCTTTTTGCCGCTTTGCCAGTGCAGGTAAAAATACAGAAACGGCAGGGCAAAAACAGA